>JAYTGY010000236.1:0-22301 GCA_043733065.1 Ferruginibacter sp. | reverse complement strand
ATGGTTTTTTTGGATATACCATTTTTATCAACTCACGTATCATTAGTTCAGCAGCATTAAAATCTGCAATTACACCATCTCTCAAAGGGCGCACCGTTCTTATGCTTTCGTGGGTTTTTTCGTGCATCATTAATGCCTTCTTACCTACTGCCAATAAAAGTTTAGGATTGTTTCTATCCAAGGCAACAATCGATGGCTCATTTACCACTACTTCGTCGTTATGAATTATAAGGGTATTTGCCGTACCAAGATCTATTGCAATTTCTTGAGTGAAAAAATTAAAAAGGCCCATTTTTTAATGTGTAATAATGTATTTAAAAGTATGGCGGCAAAGTTGATATAAATAATTGATTAAACAATGTACAAAATCTTTTTTTGTGAAATATTTTTTAGTTTTTTGCTTTTCTCCAAATCCTTACCCACAAAGCGTTTTGCTAATATATTTAGTTTTTGCAAAGCTCATTTTTTTACAAGAAATTACTTGAACTCGTAGCCTATATCTTTTCTGTATTTCATATCTTCAAAATATATTTGTTGCAATAAATAATCTGATTGTTCAGCAGCTTCTGTAATATTTTCTCCAAACGAAACTGCTACCAACACACGCCCACCGTTTGTTATAACATCATCTCCATGTTGCTTTGTACCAGCATGAAACAACAAACTCTCAGGTAAGTCGTACCCATTTAAGCCTTCAATAATTTTTCCATTTTCATATACGCCTGGGTAGCCACCGCTCACGGCTACCATTGCTACAGCAGATTTTTCTTCCGTCTGTATCACAATGCTATCAAGACTTTCAGTTGCCGTTGCATGTAATAATTCAACCAAATCATTTTTCAACCTTGGTATTACAACTTCTGATTCAGGATCGCCCATGCGGCAATTGTATTCTATTACAAATGGTTCTTCTTTATCTATCATCAAACCAATAAATACAAAACCTATGTAATCTAAATTATCTTTTTGCAAACCATTAATGGTAGGTTCTACAATTTTTTTAATTATTTTTTCTTTCAAAGCTGCCGTCATTATTGGTACAGGACTCACTGCTCCCATACCGCCAGTATTCAGTCCGGTATCGCCTACTCCAATGCGTTTGTAATCTTTTGCCTCAGGCAACAACACATAATTTTTCCCGTCTGTTAATACAAATACACTTATTTCTATGCCTTGCAAAAAATCTTCTATCACTACTTTTTTTCCAGCATCACCAAATTTAGAGCGCATAAGCATTAGCTCAAACTCAGCCCTAGCCTCTACTTGACTATTGCAAATTAACACGCCTTTACCAGCTGCCAAGCCATCTGCTTTTATAACCAATGGCATATCATGTGTATTAATGTATTCAATGCCTGTTTCAAAATCTGAAGCCACAAATTCTCTGTATGCCGCTGTTGGAATACCATGGCGCATCATAAAATCTTTTGCATAAGCCTTGCTACCTTCTAATTGTGCTGCTTCTTTGTTTGGGCCAATTATTTTTATATGTGAAAGTGTTTCGTTGTTTTTAAAAAAATCCACAATACCTTTCACCAGTGGTTCTTCGGGGCCTACCAATATTAAATCTATTTTATTTTGTAAAGATGCAGTTGCTAGTTTTTCAAAATCTGAAATTGCAATACGGAGGTTTGTACCACACAAAGCTGTACCCGCATTACCTGGCGCAATAAAAAGATTATCGCACAGTGGGCTTTGCTTTATTTTCCATGCAAAACTATGTTCTCTACCACCAGCACCAATTATAAGGATATTCATTTTCAATTAATATTTAAGATTTACTACAACTATGTAAGCGAAATTAAAACCTTTTAAAACATAAAAATATTTTTTACAAAAAGATGTTTGAGACATTTTTAAAATGCTAAAAATATTGGTGTTGAAATAGATTTGTTCATAAGTAAAAAGAATTACCTATTTTGAGTATTCAATTATTAAAAACTTACTACAACAAAAATTGTAATTATGATGGAACAACAAATACAAAAAGGACACCCAAAGGGTTTATTCGTTTTGTTTGCTACCGAATTTTGGGAAAGATTCAGTTATTATGGAATGAGAGCAATCTTTATCCTCTTTATGACCAAGTATTTATTTTTTGCAAAAGGTCATGCATCTACTATTTATGGCACTTACACGGGATTGGTGTATTTAACACCATTAATTGGTGGTTATGTTGCAGATAGATATTGGGGAAACAGAAAGTCAATTTTTGTTGGCGGTTTATTAATGGCATTAGGACAATTCTTATTATTCTTTTGTGCTTCTGTGCCTCAAGCATCTGGTTCATCTCAAATTTTGCTTTGGGCTGGATTAGGTTTTTTAATATTTGGTAATGGTTTTTTTAAACCAAATATTTCTACCATGGTTGGGCAATTGTACGATGAAGGCGATATGCGTAAAGATGGTGCTTACTCTATTTTTTATATGGGTATAAATGCAGGTGCATTTTTTGCGCCTCTTATTTGTGGTTATTTGGGAGAAAATGTAGATTTTAAATGGGGTTTCTTTGCGGCGGGCTTAGGTATGCTAGTTTCTTTGGTAATATTTTATTTTACAAAAGATAAATATGTTGTAGGGCCAGATGGAAGACAACTTGGTATTGGTGCAAATAAGTTAACCGATACAACTACCGATGGCACTGGCGGTGGCTTTAGTTCACAACAATTGACTATTTTAATTGGTGGTATCATAACCGTAATGTCTATTTTGTATTTCTTATTAAAAGTAGATTTTTGGGGATCTTTAATTTATGGTATGACCATTGTTGCACCTTTTGTTGTTATCACAGATAAGTCATTAACCAAAGTAGAAAAAGAAAGATTATGGGTTATTATTTTAATCATGATTTTTGTAGTTTTCTTCTGGATGTGTTTTGAGCAAGCGGGTGCATCACTCACTTTCTTTGCAGATGAACAAACCAATAGAAAAATATTTGGTTGGTCAATGCCGGCAAGTTATTTTCAAAGTTTTAATGCTGGTTTTATCGTTTTACTAGCACCACTTGTATCTGCTATTTGGTTAAAAATGAAACATAAAAATCCTGCTGCTCCATACAAACAATCATTGGGGCTAGGGTTTTTGGCAATTGGATTTTTATTTATTGCCGTAGGTTCTAAAAATATTCCAACCGCAGGCGCAAGTATCATGTGGCTTACAGGATTATATTTTTTACATACCATTGGTGAATTATGTTTAAGTCCAATTGGTTTATCCATGGTAAATAAACTTACACCAGGTAGGTTTACTTCGCTGATGATGGGTGTTTGGTTTTTAGCCATTGCCACAGGAAACAAATTAGCAGGAGCAATGAGTTCGTTGTATCCAGAACAACAAAATATTGCTGCAACTTTTGAAGCAAGTAAAGTAACCGTAAATGGTGCAACTGTAAATTGGGATTCTGTTGTAAACGATAATGGAATAAGAAGCAACAGTGTGTGGGATGTACAATTAGTTAAAAAGTCTGAGAAATCTAAAGAAGCAGATTCATTGGTGAGTATAAATATTTCTACTCCAAGCGACGATATTATTGGAAATGACTCAGTAAAAGTAAAACGATTTATCCCTGGCAAAATGAAAGAGGAAAATGTAAAAAAATTGTTTGAAAAATATGGTGATAAAGAACCTAAATTTTTATTTGGAAAAGGAAAAGATGCCAATACTTATTATTTGCTAAGAAATGAAATGTATGCAAAGAATAATGAAATAAAAATGGAGCAATGGAATACAAATCCACCATCTCCTACTTTCTTTGGCATTGTTATTAAAGATTTGTTTACTTATTTTATGGTTTTTGTTGGTCTATCAGGATTAGCAGCCATCATACTATTTTTATTAAGTGGCAAACTTCAAAAAATGATGCACGGTATTAAATAAATAAATTTCAATGTATAAATATTAAAGGCGACCAATGGTCGCCTTTAATATTTATAATAGTAGAGTGCTTCCACAAGAGATGACATCTTTTCAAAAGATGTCATCTCCAACTTAACCCCACAAAAAAGCCCTCCAATAAAAGAGGGCTTCAAAATATTTTCCTGCCACATGGGCAAAACAATTACGTCTATTTTTTTGAACCGTGCTCATCAGAAACTGTCAATTTATGACGTCCTTTTGCTCTACGACTTGCAAGCACCTTACGGCCATTTGCAGTACTCATACGCTCACGAAATCCGTGTACAGATTTTCTACGACGGGTATGGGGTTGGTAGGTTCTTTTTTTTCCTGGCATTTTTTATGTTTTTTTCCTTTTACAAATATTGTTTAATTCATTATCGCAGGTAAGGCACCATCCCTACCGCTTGTGAAAGGACGGCAAAAGTAGTAAAATATTTTTAAATGGGTGGAAGAAATTGAGTTTAATCAAAGTTTTATCTGCTTCGCCACTACTTTTTGCCCAAAAAACACCGAGGCGTGGCTATTAAAATCTGCCTCATTACCCGTTGTATAAAATTGTCGCTTGCCATTTTTGCTACATTTTTCATCCATTTTGGGGTGTTTATCCAAATATTCCACCAAGCTTTTGGCCACAATATCTCCTTGAGAAATAACCGAAATGTGTTCTGGTACAAATTCTTTAATCTTATCTATTAGCAAAGGGTAATGCGTACAAGCCAATAAAATGCAATCAATATTCTTGTCTTTTTCAAGAATGTTATTAATGTGTTTTTGCACAGGTTCATCTGCCTCGGCTGAATGATGTTTTCCTGCTTCTACCAGCTCTACCCATTGCGGGCAAGCTTCTTGTACAACATTTATATGCGGAAAAAACTTTTCTATTTCCAATAAATACGATTCTGATTGCACTGTACCCGTGGTTGCCATTACGCCCACATGGTTTGATTTCGAAAAGTTTCCAATTACTTCCGATGTAGGTCGTATAACGCCTAATACTCTTTTTGTAGCATCAATATTTGGCAAATCATTTTGTTGTATGGTTCTCAAGGCCTTTGCCGATGCGGTATTGCAAGCCAGTATTACCAATGAACAACCTTGTGCAAAAAACCATTTCACACATTCCAATGTATAATCGTACACGGTTTCAAAAGGCAATGGGCCATAAGGTGCTCTTGCATTATCGCCTAAATAAGTATAGTCGTACTTAGGCATGGCAGCGCAAATTTCTTTAAGCACGGTAAGCCCTCCATAGCCGCTATCAAATATTCCAATGGGGTTTTTATTCATTTTATTCGTAAAAATTAGTGCTATTCGTGGCTAAACTTTTGGGTTTAAGGAAGTCAAGCCTTTGAGGCTTGACTTCCTTAGTTATCAATTTGCAAAATTTTTCCATTGCGTAATCTGGTTTTAAACAAAAAACAAAATTATACATCTATTCATCCATAAAAAAATCCCAATCATAATTTTATGATTGGGATGATATTTTTTCAAAATAAATTTTAGTATTTAACTACTTTATTACTCGCCACTTTATTGCCAGATGCATCTCTTAAAATAACAACATAAGTACCCTTTGCAAAGCTAGTAAGATCAATACTTGCTGAGCCATATCTGCCATTAAGTGAAATGTCTTTTATCATTAGTCTTGCTCCTTTTTCATCGTAGATATTTACACTGTAAGTTTGTGTTGTATTTGTGGTATTGTAAAAACTTACTTTCACTAAACCCGATGTAGGATTTGGCCATACAAACAATGTTCCTCTTGCACCCTCAATATCACTCACGCTTACTGCATTCGATATGCCTGCACAGTTGGTTGCCGCATCAGTTACTGTTACTACATAACTTCCAAAATCATCCAATAAGCCATTTGCTTTTGTTATAGATGTTCCAGTATTTGTTAAGATATTATTATTTCTTTTCCATTGATACACATAATTTCCAACAGGACTAACAGTTACAAATAACCCTCCATTTGTATAAGGATTAAAATTTGCCGCAGGTGCAGCAGTTAGCACCACCACAGGGTTTGTACCCACTTTAGCGGTTACAATATTAGATGTAGCTGTGGCACAAGTTCCAGAAGAAACTACAACCCTATATTTATAATTTGCTTGTGCTGTAGTAAGACCATTTATAGTTAATGTAGCTAACGTTGCTCCTGCAATTGGGTTATAAATTAAACCGCCATCTGTAGTTAAAAACCACTGATAGGTTAAACTAGTACCGCTTGCAGTTACTGTAAATGTTGCGCTAGTTGTACAAGAAGTTATATCCAGTGGTTGTGTAGTTATAGATGGAGCAGCTGTTATATTTACAACAATGGCAGTTCTTGGTCCTTCACATATTCCAGTTGTTTGGCTTACAAAATAAGTAGTAGAGCCAACAGCAGATGTAGTTGGAATAGGCGCTATAGAACTTCCTGTGCCGCCAGTTGCAGTTGTGTACCATAATAGATTTGTACCCGTTGCTGTTAACGCTGTTGCAGCACTACCTTCACAAAGAGAAACTGGCGTTGTAACTACTGGTGCTCCTGGTGTAGCGGTTACATTTACAACTATGGCAGCCCTTGGTCCTTCGCATGTGCCAGTTGTTTGACTTACATAAAAAGTAGTAGAACCAATTGTTGAAGTAGTTGGTGTAGGTGCTCCAGCCAATGCTGTACCACCTGTTGCAGTAGCATACCATTTTAAATTTGTGCCTGTTGCTGTTAACACTGCTGATGTTGATCCTTGGCAATAAACAACTGGCGAAGTAACCAATGGTGCTGCTGGCGTTACATTAATCGTAACAACAAACAAAGCCCTTGGGCTTTCGCATGTAGATATTGTTTGACTTACAAAATAATTTGTTGAACCAACAGTAGTTGTTGATGGCGTAGGTGCAGTTGCACTTCCAACACCACCAGTTGCATTTGCATACCAAAGTAAATTAGTTCCCGTTGCCGTTAATGCAGTGGCAGTAACACTTTGACAATATAGCACCGGAGTTGTAACAGTAGGTGTAGCAGGTGCTGCTGTTACATTTACAACTATTGCCATTCTTGGTCCTTCACATATTCCTGCTGTTTGACTTACATAATAAGTAGTGCTACCCGCTGTTGTTGTGTTTGGCGTTGGTGCTATTACACTACTCGTACCACCTATTGCAATTGTGTACCATAATAAATTTGTTCCGGTTGCAGTTAATGCTGTTGCCGTAGCAGATTGACAATAAGCAATAGGCGTTGTAGCAGTTGGTGCAGCAGGTGTAATATTTACATTTACAACTATAGCAGCTCTTGGGCTTTCGCCACAGCTCGATGTTTGACTTACATAATAAGTAGTGCTACCAACAGTTGCTGTTGATGGTATTGGTGCAGTTGCAGTTCCTGTACCACCAGTTGCAGTGGTGTACCACAATAAATTTGTACCACTTGCTGTTAATGCCGTTGCCGTTGCAGCTTGGCAATATGTAAGTGGCGTTGTTACACCTGGTGCAGAAGGCAGCAAAGTTATATTTACTGTAATGGATGCTCTAGGCCCTTCGCATACGCCATTAGTTTGACTTACATAATATATTGTGCTACCTATTGTAGTTGTTACCGGAGTTGGTGCAGTTGCAGTTGCAACTCCACCTGTTGCTGTAGTGTACCATAATAAATTTGTACCTGTTGCAGTTAATGGCGTTGAAGCAGTATTTTGGCAATACGAAACTGGCGTTGCCACTATTGGTGCTACAGGTGTTGCAGTTACATTTACTGTAATAGCAGCTCTTGGGCTTTCGCAAATTCCTGTTGATTGAGATACATAGTAAATTAAACTACCTGCTGCAGTTGTAGATGGCGTTGGAGCTGTTGCAGATCCTGTACCTCCAGTTGCAGTTGTGTACCACAATAAATTTGTTCCTATTGCGGTAAGTGCCGTTGCTGTTGCGCCTTGGCAATATGCTATTGGCGTTGTAGCTAATGGTGCAGTAGGCGATGCTGTAACCGTTAGTATTGCTCCATTAGATGCAACACTACCTGCAGTATTTGTAGCCACCAATCTGTATCTATTATTATTCATGCCTACAGTAACCGAGGTAAGTGTAAGTGCAGCTGTAGTAGCCGTCGGTGAAACTGCAGCCCAAGATACTCCTCCATTTGTACTTACCTCCCAACTGTATGTAACACCTGTGCCTGTTGCGCCAGATGTAAATATTGCATTTGCACCCGAACAAACAGATGTAGCTGTCGGTTGCGGATTAATAACTGGTGAGATTACTGCCGCTGGTAAAATTAATGTTACCGTATCAGAAATATTTACCCTTACCAAAGCAGCATTGAAAAAATTAGATTGCATGCTTACTGTGGCTGTATTGGTAATGTCAATATCATCTATAAACCAACCTGTAGGTAATCCTGTACCTGCTGTATTATCATCCGATGCAAACCTAAAACGAATTTTAGCTGTTTGCCCAGCATATGCTGTAAGGTTTATTGTTGTCTTAATAAATGCAGGAATCAATCCAGTAAAAGCATCACGATTAGATAAGTTATTTCCAGTACCTGCCCCCAAAGCGCTATTGTATTTATTGGTAAGCATTCTTGCTCCAAGATCAGTCCATGTAGTTCCACCATTTGTACTTATTTCAACTACGCCGCCATCCCATCCATCTTCGGTATTGTATCTATGCCAAAAGGTTAATTTATTGTATGCGCTTACGCCAGTTGGTAATGCAATTCCAGTAGTTAATTCTAATCTTTTATCGGTTGAAAGTGTTTCGTTTTCTACAAAAAATGCATTAGGGGCAGAATTTGTTTGCGCTGTTGAAATGGTAAATAAATTTCCAGCTGCTGGCACTGTTGTTATAGGTGACCATGTTGCAGGCATTGTAGCCGGTACTGGCTCGTTCAATAATGTTACTGGTGCAAAATAAGTACCAGCATTTACATTTACTACAAAAGGGTAATTTACCGTTAACCCCGGAGCTTGTGTTACTGTCCAACTTACTACTCTATTTGCTGCATTGTATGTGCCACCACTTACATAAGTTACGTTAGTAGGAAGTGTATCGGTTAAAGTAAAATTGGTAATGCCAGAACATACATCTGTTGTTATTTTATTTGTATAACCAATATTTTGCCCTTCGGTAACAGCAGTAGTTCCGCCTTGTAACAAAACTACAGTTGCTGAAGCATTAGTAAAACTAGGTATTTGATCTGTTACACTTCCAGATGAACCTTGCGAAGCACCTAAGCCCATCCCCCTTCTTCTAAAAGCTTCTAAAATGGTACATCTATAAGCCCCGCCATATAAAATTTGATCTGCTTGTAAAATGGCATCTCTACCACTTATAAAACCTGGGCTACAAGGTTGTAATTTCATTCCTTCTGTAACCAGTTTTAATGCAATTGAATTACCACCAACTGCTGTAGCATTAAATAAATTAGGATTTATTGAACCTACTTGGTTAATAATAGCCCATGTCATATCCCAAAGTACAGCACACCATATCTCTCCTCTGTTATGCGATTCTGCAGAAATTGATGCTGCATAAACTTTATTATTTACAGTAAAATCTGTACAATATTTTTGCGAGCGAATACCAGTGCCAGTAGCAGCTTGCCCAGCCACATAAGTACCTACACCTCTTGGTGAATTAAACCCAGTATTTAAGTTTGCTGTTGCCCAATTTTGGGTTAACATTAATCCATAATAATCACTCCAACCTTCTCCCATTTGTTCTGCATTTTGCAAACAACTAGAACCATCTCCAGTTAAACGATTGCTAATCCCATGTGCATATTCATGTGCAATAACGCCATTATCAACATCGCCATCTTTATTAGGTGTTCCAGACCAAAGATACATTTGCATTCTACCACTTGTACCGTCGGGAGGTGTAGCAAAATTAGCATTGTTAGTTCCTCCACCATCTTGTGCATCAGCTTTCACATAATCTCCTCCTATACCTGCTCTACCCATATTATCTGCCTGAAAATTTCTTGCTGCCTCATCAAAACCATATTGGTAAGTAATATCATGAACAATATTATTCCAATAAAATAAATTAGTAGTATTAAATTGTTGGTTTTGTACAGGTGTTGTTTGCGTTGGTGTTATTGTGAAATTCGGTACAAAATCAAAGCTAAGTGGGTCGGGGCTTGTTGTTGATGTAGCCTGCGCAGTAGATGTACCATTAGCAGCAGCTCTATCTTCTTGAGCCCATACATTATTGCCACGGGTAATATCATAATTTGTTGTACCTACACTATGCCATTTTAAGGTAGTAGCATTATTGCCTGCTCCCGATAAATCCCATGGGTTGCTAACAACTACTGGTGTACCTCCTGCATGTATTGGGCTTTCGGCAGGATAAGGAACTACTCTATAGTTGGCGGTATTTACAATGGTTGGGCTGTTTGCTATATTTTCATTTGTAGTAGTCGTTCCATTATTATTCACCACATTTTTTTCTGCTATATTTTTATGTGCTAAAACTTCAGTAGTCGTAAGCTCGTGTTTGTCTTTATGTGCTGGGTCATCCCAATTACAATACACCGTAAGGTTACCAACGCTTAGGGTATTTTTATTTGTAGCGTCTATATCTACCATCCAATAATCTGAGCTGTTGTTTTGAGCAATATAAATTTGCCATCCAAGCTTTACCGATTTCTTTCCAGCTTCTGTAGGAAACCACATTAAAGTTGCGATTATATTTTCTGTAGAAACACCCATTTTACCAAACTCTAATTTGTGTCCATTTTCTTTACTGCTAATAATGCTAGGCGTTTCTTTGGTTGTAAGTTTTCTATCAGCAATAGCTGCTAACACAGCAACACCCGCATTTACGGCAGGTATTTCATTTTCTACATTAGTTATGTTTTCAATATTCTTAATAAATACACCTGCTTGTGAAACTACTTTTCCTTCTTTAAATGCAATACTTTGTATTTGATTATTTACCACTACACCCTTGTATGTTTGTTGCAAATAAACCATGGTAGTACCAGCAAACTTATTTTTGTAAGTGCTTACTACAATCGAATTCTTAATGTCAATTTCAGAAAGGTTTAAGGTTGTTTTGTTTGCTTCAACCAATTGTAAGGCTGCTAGTTTTTCTAGATTATTTACTTGAGCCTTTACAAAAAATACACTTAGCATTATTGTACTTAAGAGGAAAATTTTCTTCATAAATTTTATTTAAATCAATTAATAACGTTTCCGAAATAGGGTGTAAAATAGCACATATATTCGAAAATAATATGTACAATTTTATCTTCATTGTTCTTTATTTTTTTAACCCATGTGCACAGGTATAACCTCAAAAAAATCCCAACCATAATAAATGATTGGGATTTTTTCTTTAAACTTTAAAATTAATATTTAATCACCTTATTAGTTGCTAATTTTTTACCATCTGCATCTCTAATAATTACAACATAATTACCAGATGGCAATTTAGAAAGGTCAATATTTGCAGATCCATATCTTCCTGCAAGTGTAAGGTCTTTTATCATTACTCTTGCTCCTCTTTCGTCGCAAATGTTAATGCTATATGCTTTCGATATAATGTTGTTATTATAAAAACTAACTTTTACCAAGCCAGTAGTTGGGTTTGGCGAAACAAATAATTGACTTCTTGTTCCTTCAATATCGCCTACTGCAACTACATTAGAAAAGCCTGCACAACCTGTAGCAATATCTGTCACTATTACTTGATAATTACCAAAATCATCTAACAATCCATTTGCTTTCGTTATCGAAGTTCCTGTATTAGTTAAAAGGTTTGTGTTTCTCTTCCACTGATAAGTATAATTTCCTGTAGGACTAACTGTGGCATATAATCCCCCGTTTGTGTAAGGATTAAAATACACTACAGGAGCTGCAGTAAGCACCACTACAGGGTTTGTGCCCACTTTTGCCGTTACACTATTAGAAGTAGCTACAGTACAAGTTCCAGAAGAAACAACCACTCTATATTTATAATTTGATTGTGCAGCTGTAAGACCAGTTACGACCAATGTACTTGATGTAGCTCCTACAATTGCGCTATATGTTGTTCCACCATCTGTACTTAAAAACCACTGATATGTTAAACTAGTACCAGTTGCTGCCACAGTAAATGTTGCAGTAGTTGTACAAGAAGTTATATCCTGTGGTTGAGTAGTTATAGAAGGTGCAGCAGATACATTTACTACAATAGCCGCTCTTGGTCCTTCGCAAGTACCAGTTGTTTGACTTACATAATTAGTAGTACTTCCAGCAGATGTTGTTGCTGGTGTTGGTGCTAATGCACTGCCAGTTCCGCCTGTTGCTACTGTGTACCATAAAAGATTTGTACCAGTTGCTGCTAACGGAGTTGCTGGAGATCCTTGACAGTATCCAATTGGCGTTGTCGCTGTTGGAGCAATTGGAGTCGAAGTTACATTTACTACAATAGCTGTTCTTGCACTTTCGCATGTACCAGTTTGACTTACATAATATGTAGTACTTCCCACAGTTGTTGTAGTTGGTATTGGTGCGTTTGCACTACCTGTACCACCAGTGGCAGTTGTATACCATAATAAATTTGTGCCAGTTGCTGTAAGTGCCGTTGCTGTGCTACCCTGACAATATGCAATTGGCGAAATAGCTGTTGGTGCAGCAGTTGCCGCTGTCACATTTACAACGATAGCTGCTCTTGGGCCTTCGCATGTTCCTGTGGTTTGACTTACATAATATGTTGTAGAACCAATGGTTGGAGTTAATGGTGTTGGAGCACCTGCTAATGCTGTACCACCTGAAGCCACTGTGTACCATTTTAAATTTGCACCAGTTGCGGTTAACGCTGTTGCCGTTGCATTTTGACAATAAGTTAGCGGGGTTGTAACTGTAGGTGCTGTCGGTGTTATATTTATAGTTACAGCCAGTAATGCTCTAGGGCTTTCGCAGCCTAAAATTGTTTGACTAACATAATAATTCGTATTACCAACTGTTGTTGTAACTGGTGTTGGTGCAGTTGCTGAACCAGTTCCACCTGTAACAGACAAATACCAAAGCAAATTTGTACCTGTTGCTGTTAGAGCAGTAGCTGTAGCCCCTTGGCAATATTGCAAAGCACTTAGAGTAGGTGCAGTTGGTGTAGGATTTACAGTTACTAAAATTGGCGTTCTTGCGCTTTCGCCACAAGTAGAATTTTGCGTTACATAATATGTTGTATTGCCTGCTGTTGTTGTGCTTGGTGTTGGCGCAGTTGCTGTACCTGTACCTCCTGTTGGAACAATGTACCACAATAGATTTATACCTGTAGCAGTAAGTGATGTAGCTGTTGCATTTTGGCAATACGTTATAGGCGTAACCACAGTTGGTGCTGGTGATACCGATAATACATTTACCGTTATAGCAGCTCTTGGTCCTTCGCAAGTTCCTGTAGTTTGACTTACATAATAAATGGTAGTGCCTAGCGCAGTGGTACTTGGTGTTGGTGCAGTTGTGCTTCCAGTTCCACTTGTTGCAGTAGTGTACCACAATAAATTTGTACCTGTTGCAGTAAGTGCCGTTGATGTTACATTTTGGCAATAAGAAACAGGCGTAGTAACTATTGGAGCAGACGGCAATGCTGTCACATTTACAACTATTGCTGCTCTAGGTCCTTCACAAATTCCTGTTGTTTGACTTACATAATAAGTTACAGAACCTACTGTTGCAGTAGATGGTGTTGGTGCACTTGCATTTCCAGTACCACCAGTTGCAGTTGTGTACCACAATAAATTTGTACCTGTTGCGGTCAATACGCTTGCCGTTGCATTTTGACAATAAGCAACTGCTGTTGTAACCGCTGGTGCTGCAGGTGTAATATTTACAGTTACTATAATCGGTGCTCTTGCACTTTCGCCACAGCCCGATGTTTGACTCACATAATATGTTGTAGAACCTACTGTTAAAGTAGATGGTGTTGGTGCAGTTGCACTTCCTGTACCACCAGTTGCAACTGTGTACCATAAAAGATTTGTTCCTGTTGCTGTAAGTGCAGTTGCTGTTGCACCTTGGCAATACACAACTGGTGAAGTTACAGTTGGCGCTGCTGTTACAGCTACTACATTTACTGTAATAGCTGCTCTAGGTCCTTCGCATGTTCCTGTTGATTGACTTACATAATATATTGTACTACCAATAGTAGTAGTTAATGGTGTTGGTGCACCTGCTAATGCTGTGCCACCTGTAGCAACTGTGTACCATTTTAAATTTGTACCAGTTGCTGTAAGCGCAGTTGCTGTTGCGTTTTGGCAATAAGAAATAGGTGTACTAACAATTGGTGCTGATGGAAGTGCTGTAACATTTACAATTATCGCTGCTCTAGGTCCTTCACAAATTCCTGTAGTTTGACTTACATAATAAGTTACAGAACCAGCTGTTGCTGTAGATGGAATAGGCGCTGTGGCATTACCTGTACCTCCTGTTGCTGTGGTGTACCATAATAAATTTGTACCTGTTGCTGTTAGTGCTATTGATGTTGCGCCTTGGCAATATGCAACTGTAGAACTTACTGTTGGAGCAACAGGGGTTGTATTAATGGTTACGGTAATGGCAGCTCTTGGACTTTCGCAAGCTGTTGTTTGGCTTACAAAATATGTTGTACTTCCCGCTGTGGCAGTTGATGGAGTTGGTGCAGTTGCACTCCCAGTGCCACCTATTGCAGCTGTGTACCAAAGTAAATTTGTTCCTGTTGCAGTTAATGCCAGGGCTGTTGAACCTTGGCAATAACTAATAGATGAAGTAACAACAGGCGCAGCAGGCACAGCAGTAATGGTTACTGTTATTGCTGCTCTTGGCCCTTCGCATAGATATGGAGGAGTAATATTAGCGGCACTTACATAATAAATTGTACTTCCTAACGAAGTGGTAAGTGGTGTTGGTGGAATAAGACTACCTACACCACCTGTTGCTGAAGTAAACCATCTATATTCAATACTTGGATCTATGCTTGGATTTACTACTGCCAGAGGAGTAGCAGTAGCTCCTAAACAATAAATTACTGGGCTTAATACAGTTGGTATAGGTGGTGTAATAACGATAATTACATTAATCGGAACTCTAGGGCTTTCACAAATACCAACTGTTTGTGTTACATAAAAAGTAAATGTTCCATCTATTGTTGTAATGGGTATCGGTGCTGTTGTATTACCTACACCTCCAGTAGCTGTAGTGTACCATTTTAAATTTGTACCAGTAGCACTTAAAGCAACTGCTGTTGAACCTTGGCAAAAACTAACTGGTGTAACAACTGTAGGCACAGGTGTAGTAGCTAATACATTTACAACTATTGAAGATCTCGGGCTTTCGCAACCTGTAGTTTGACTTACGTAATATGTTGTAGAACCAGCCGTAGCTGTTGATGGTGTTGGTGCAGTTGCACTTCCTGTACCGCCTGTTGAAGCAGTGTACCAAAGTAAATTTGTACCAGTTGCAGTTAATGCAGTAGCAGTTGCACCTTGGCAATATGAAATTGGTGTAGCAACTATTGGCGCTGCAGGTGTTGCAGTTATTGTTACCACTATAACAGCTCTTGGTCCTTCGCAAGCACCAACTTTTGAACTTACATAATAACTAGTACTTCCTACTGTAGTTGTTAATGGTGTTGGCGCTGTTGCACTACCTGTACCGCCTGTAGCTGTTGTGTACCATAATAAACCTGTACCTGTAGCCGTAAGTGCCGTTGCAGTTGCATTTTGACAATATGATACTGGCGTAGTAACTATAGGAGCAGCTGGAGTTGCATTAACAGTAACAGTAATGGCTGCCCTTGGACTTTCGCAAGTACTTGCAGTTTGACTTACATAAAATATTGTATTGCCCGTTACTGTAGTAGATGGTGTTGGTGCTATTGCACTTCCTGTACCGCCAGTAGCAGTTGTGTACCAGAGTAAGGCTGTACCAGTAGCAGTAAGCGGGGTCGCTATTGCAGCTTGGCAATAAGTAACCGTTGATATAACTGTTGGCGCAGGTGGTATATCATTTACGGTAAGTATTGCGGGGTTAGATGTTGCAGTTAATGGAGCGCAATTTCCAGTTACAACACATCTGTATTGACTTGTATTCATAGAAACATTAGCAGCAGTAATATTTAAAGTGGCTGTTGTTACATTTGAATAAGTAGCATTAGCCGTAATATTATTCCAAGGGCCTCCAGCGCCTGCTGTACTTAGTTGCCATTGATACGTTAATATAGGAGTACCGGTAGCTGTAATACTCATACTTGCATTGCTACCTGCACAAACTGTTGTATTTGTAGGTTGTATCGAAATAGCAGCAGGCGTACAATTTGTATTTGGGATGATTGCTGTCCACAACCCACGGCCATATGTGGCAGCTGCTACTGTACGATCACTTGCTCTATACTTAAGCATACTTGTTTTTACAGTAGGAAAAGTGGTTTCTGCAGTCCAAATAGTAGAGGTTCCATTTATCAAATCAGTACTCCAAACACCAGTTTCAGTAGCTATATACATTTTCGTATCTCCATCTGGGTGGTATAAACCCCAATAAACAGGCATTTCTGGCAAGTTACCATCAATAGCAGTCCAGCTTGTTCCGCCATTCGTAGTAGTCCAGATACTTGTTGTAGCAGCTGCAAATGCATTTGCAAGTGTAACAGTTATATCTTGATCGCTAGTACCAATAATTACACTATTTACGTAACCTGCTGCAGTGCCTGCGGGAGTAATTTCTGTAACAGTAGGAATAGCTTCTGTGGCATCATCAATCCTAAATACTTTCCCATTATCTAATCCAAAGAAAACCCTGTTTGGGGTATATGGAGATACAGTTACACTTGCTACCTTAGCTAAAATTGCATTATTGGGTGCTGGTAAAGTACCAAAAGCTGTAACAGTTATTGGAGTAAATGTAAAACCAGTATGTGGGTCTTCCCATCTTAAATATTGTTGACCATCATAACCCGCATAAACTTTATTCCCCAAATTATCAAAATCATAAGGATTAATAAATTGACCAGATGTGCTTAAACTACCTGATGAAAACCAAGTAGAACCTCCATTTGTAGTTCTTCTAAAATTTGCATACACATATGTACCTGTTTGAAACAATGGCTCATCTTGATCTATTGCTGTTATTCCTCCATCTCCACCCAATACTTCTGTAGAGGTGGTTAACCCTGCGCCATTAAACTGATGTGTACCATTATCCTGTGCACCTGCTAAAAAATAATTGGTAGAAGTGGGGTGCATGGCTACACCATAAAATTGTTTTAGCCTAAGACCAGTATTTTTATCAGAGAAATTGGTTCCTTTATTGGCAGAATAAAATAATCCACCATCTGTACAAACCAATAATTTGTTACCATTATCGTACCATGCCATGTTGTGAATATCCGCATGCACGTATTGCCCTGTTATACCTTGCCACTCGGATATTTTAGAGAAAGTAATACCTCCATCTGTAGATTTCAATAATCGTAAACTTCCAATAATAACGTTATTGGTATTGGATGGATCTATTGTTATTCCATTAGAATAACCACCTTGCCCACCACCATTCAAATCAGAAATATTAGTAGCTGTTAAATCAGCAGTAGTCCAATTGTTTCCTCCATCTGTTGATTTCGCAACCTTTTCAATTTTACCTCCTGCTGTGCCTACAGCTGCCATACCTAAAGAAGCATAAATAGTATTACCAACAGTAGCTAACTCCGTTCTTGCATCAGTACCAAATGGCCATGTAAACATGGTGGTGGCAGTTTGCCACACGGGTGTGGCAGCTGCTGGGTTATCTGTATATCTATAACCACCCAAGGTAGAACTAGCAGAACTAAACCCGCCAATCACATGCATTCTACCAGTAGAGCTTATTTCAAAATCGGGAATACGTGAGGTTTGTGTTACACCAGCTGCTTCAAAAGGACTTATATTTAGCCAAGTTGCTCCTCCATCTTTAGATCTATTCAATCCAATGGTAGCACCAATACCCAATGTGCTTACATACACATTTCCTACAGCATCACATTGTATTCTTGTACATCTTACAAATGCAGCACTACTAGCCAATAAACTCCAAGTAATACCATGGTCGGTACTTTTAAAAACACCAACCCCTCCTACACCGCCACCAGTAAAATATGATTCGCCAGTACAGAAATACATATTGTTGGGGTTACTTGGATCTTGTGCAATACCTGAAACCGCTAAGTTGCTTAGGTAATCATTTATCAACGTCCAAGTAGCTGGAGCAGCAGTAATATCAGTTGTTTTCCACAAACCACCAGATATTCCACCTACCCATACGGTTTTACCAGTTGCGTCTCCAAGATCTACCCATAAGGTTCTCATTCTTCCAGAAGTAACGCCATTACCTGGTCTTTGATTTCCTTGTGGCCCTGCAACATCGCTGTTAGAACCACGCTCTACCCATGCTAAAGGAGCAAGCGCATTTGCAGATGAATTAGAATAGCTATTCGTATTTTTTTGGTTCTCCGTTTCTAAAACGGCTTGCCACATTTTTAAACTAGACACAGTTCCTGTAGCAGGATCTTTCATTCTATTAAATTCAAATTCGGCTGCTTTTGCAGGACCATCATATTCATCATTTTCTTCTTCTTCACTTTCATTTTGCTCGTAAGCACTCTCATTCTTGTGATTGCAACTGGGCATTATCATTAAAGAAACGATTAATGCAAATAATACAGCAAGAAATTTAAAGTAATTTTTTTTCATAATTAGTGTTTATTTAGGATGGTATGTTTCTATCTAACAATGTTGATAAGAGGCAAGATTGTAAAACAAGATTTAAAGATAGACAATTTGAACTAAATTCTAAAAAAGGTTAATAAAAAAGTAAGAAAATATATAATCCACTGCCTGCGTTCGTGCTTTACAAATGCTTTTCCCTTGCCTATGTCGCATTTCACTTGCGAATTCTATGTGTAGGTAATGTTTCCCTTCGCCTGCGTTCGTGTCCCACCAATGCAAATACAAGGATCATCACATAACTGTCCTTTCCTAAAATAAATTTACAAATTAAATGTAAAAAGGAAATGATACATAAATAAGCACTTAGAGCTATCAAACATTACATAAATTATCGAAATTTTTAATCCCAAACAAAAATATAAAACACGCTCACTATCTAATCTAATCATTATTATTTTTTCATGTATTCTGCCATAGCAAAATTAAAAACTTTCTTACCTCTTGGTATTTTTTTCAAGTAAGCAGCTTTTTGTATAGAATCATAGTTAATAGCTTTTGAATAAGCTACAGATTCGGCAAACTTGCTTCTTTGTACTTTTTGCACAGCAGATGGCACAATGTTTTCCATATCAGGAAATTTGCTTACTACTGTTTTATCTTTATATAATTTTTAAACACCAAATCCTTACCCAGCTTACCGCTAAATCTCTTTGTTATAAAATTACCTGCTATTGCCATAATTACTAATATAATACCCAGCTACAATATAGCAAACCCCTATTCACAGCATGGTTACTATATTCATCCTTCGGTCATCCTTCGGTGTAGCCTTATAGCAACTATACGCCACACTTGTAGCATCGCCGTATATACCATATATCAACCTTACCTAAGAGGTTATAACTTTTGCCAACAATTTTCTTTCATTGCCGAGTGCCTATCCAAAGGTTTGGGTCACAAATGCAAAACCATTTCTTATCTGTTTAGCCTTATTATCCACCAAAATTTTCTCTTTTCAGTAAGATGTTTCCATCCACAGAAATAAAAAAACAAATCGTACAGTTTTTTTGTAAGTACGCCCCTTTACTCCTACCTTTGCGCCCGAAAAACGAGCCTTATATCTTATTAAGGCTTACATATAAGTTAACCAACGAACAGATAATTTATGGTAGAAATTAAACCAGACGAAATTTCGGCGATACTTCGTCAGCAATTAAGCAATTTTAATGCAGGTGCTAACTTAGAAGAAGTTGGTACAGTATTACAAGTAGGGGATGGTATTGCTCGTGTATATGGGCTTAACAATGTACGCTCGGGTGAGCTTGTAGAGTTTGATAATGGTGTAAAAGCCATTGCGCTTAACCTTGAGGAAGACAATGTGGGTGTGGTATTGATGGGTGATAGCGGCGAAATACGTGAAGGTGATAAAGTAAAACGTACTGGACAAATTGCCTCTATTAAAGTAGGTGAAGGTATGTGCGGCAGGGTTATTAATACTTTGGGTACTCCAATAGATGGTAAAGGACCATTGGTAGGCGAATTATACGAAATGCCATTAGAAAGAAAAGCACCTGGTGTAATTTTTCGTGAGCCAGTAACAGAGCCATTACAAACTGGTATCAAAGCCATTGATGCTATGATACCTGTAGGTCGTGGGCAGCGTGAGTTGATTATTGGTGATAGACAAACTGGTAAATCTGCTATTGCCATTGACACCATCATCAACCAAAAAGAATTTTATGCAGCTGGCAAGCCAGTGTATTGTATATATGTAGCCATTGGGCAAAAAGCGTCTACCATTGCTGGTGTAATGAAAACATTGGAAGAAAATGGTGCCATGGCATACACAACAATCGTTGCAGCTTCTGCATCTGAACCAGCTCCATTACAGTTTTACGCTCCATTTGCGGGTGCAGCTATTGGAGAGTTTTTTAGAGATACCGGTCGTCCTGCATTAATTATCTATGATGATTTATCTAAGCAAGCCGTGGCGTATCGTGAGGTTTCTTTGTTGCTTCGTCGTCCGCCAGGCCGTGAGGCTTACCCTGGTGATGTATTTTACTTGCATAGTCGTTTATTAGAAAGAGCTGCAAAGGTTGTTTCTAAAGATGAAATAGCTCGTCAGATGAATGACTTACCAGAATCTATTAAGCATTTGGTAAAAGGTGGCGGTTCATTAACTGCATTGCCAATTATTGAAACACAAGCGGGTGACGTATCTGCATATATTCCTACCAACGTAATTTCTATTACCGACGGACAAATTTTCTTAGAAGGTAACTTGTTTAATGCGGGTATTCGTCCTGCCATTAACGTGGGTATTTCTGTAAGTCGTGTGGGTGGTAATGCACAAATTAAATCGATGAAGAAAGTGGCTGGTACGCTTAAGCTTGACCAAGCATTGTACCGAGAGCTTGAAGCGTTTTCTAAATTTGGTGGTGACTTGGATGCTGCTACTAAAAACGTAATTGATAAAGGTGCTCGTAATGTGGAAATATTGAAACAACCTCAATACTCGCCTTATGCAGTAGAAAAACAAGTAGCCATTATTTACTTAGGTACGCAAGGTTTATTGAAAAATGTATCGGTAAAAAGAGTGAAAGAATTTGAAGAGCATTTTTTAACGGAAATGAATAACAAATTACCTGAGGTAATGGCAGACTTTAAAAAAGGCGCTTTGCCAGAAGAAGGAATAAAGAAAATGGTAGAATTGGCAAATGGTATTATTCCGTTATACAAATAAACTATTTCAAATTATACAAGAAAATGCCACCAATAATTTTGGTGGCATTTTTATTGGTATTATAAATCCCTAGGAAATATTATATTTTTTGATCCATCAAATCCATCAAATTCTTTTTCTCCAAAACTTTTAAGGTGGCATCTCTTACTACAGCCATTGTTTTTCTTAGTCCACAATTTGCCTCATTGCAGTCTGCGCATTTTTCATAAAAATTTAAACTTACACATGGCAATAATGCAATGGGACCATCAATAATTCTAATGGCTTTTGCAATAGGCGTTTTTGTAGGATGTTGTGATAAATAATAACCGCCGCCTTTCCCCTTTTTACTTTCTAAAATATTATTTTGTTTGAGCAGCAATAAAATACTTTCTAAAAATTTTATGGGAATTTTTTTTGCTTCTGCAATTTCAGCAATTAAAATTGGCCCTTCGCCATATTTTTGAGCCAAGTAGCCTAGTGCTTTTAAACCGTATTGCGATTTTTTAGATAACATAATTTGTAAAAGTCAAATGTAAATGGTTTTTTGTAATTGTAACCCTTGAGCACAAATAAAAAGAAGGGTTGTTTGCGGGCTAAAAAATACAGATCTTGTTGCTATTTTCTTTTCAACTGCTGCATCAGCGCTCTAAATTCTTTTGGCATTTCAGCACATAATTCCATTTTTGTACCATGTACATCTTCAAAATTTAATTTGTAAGAATGCAATGCCAATCGGTTTATGATTGGTCGTTCTTCATCATCATGTTTACTCAATTTATAATTCTTTTTTATAGAAGATAGTAATACTGATTTTCCATCGCCATACAATTCATCGCATGCCAATGGGTGGCCAATTTCTTTTGTATGTACTCTTATTTGATGTGTACGACCAGTAAACAATTGAAATGATACCAATGAGAAATTCGGATTTGCATCCAGCACTTCATAGCCAGTTTGCGATTCTTTTCCGCTACGATGCACGGTCATTATGCCTTTGCGTGTAAGGTGATCTGTAATGGGTGCGTCTAT
>JAYTGY010000235.1:0-5727 GCA_043733065.1 Ferruginibacter sp. | reverse complement strand
TAGAATTATTTACTGCACTGCAAAAATTACATGTAAAGTAAGAAAACGAAGTTGCTTTTTAGTTTGTATATATTTTTTAAATGGTCTAACGGCTTTTTTAATTTAATTATTTACACATAAAACGCAATCATGAAAAAAATACTATCGTTTATATTCCTACTTACTTTTAGTGCCATGGCGTATGCACAAGTGGAAATGAAAAAGCCCGAAGGCTTAAAAGTAGGCGACAAAGCACCCGAAATAGTTGGAACAGACCAAAATGGAAATGATATTTCTTTAAAAAGTATATTAAAAAAAGGCGAAGCAGTAATAATCTTCTATCGT
Organism: Ferruginibacter sp.; assembly: GCA_043733065.1. GTDB lineage: Bacteria > Bacteroidota > Bacteroidia > Chitinophagales > Chitinophagaceae > Ferruginibacter. The sequence continues at coordinate 5,403 of JAYTGY010000235.1, read as the reverse complement.
GGCCAATGGTGTCCTTACTGCAACAAACAATTAAGCCAGCTCAATGATTCTCTTACATACATCACTAAAAAAGGTGGAACAATTATATCCATAACTCCCGAAACGGCTGATAATATTAAAAAAACAGTGAGCAAAACAAAGGCTTCTTTCTCTATTCTTGAAGATAAAGGATTGGCAATAATGAAAGACTATAAAGTAAGCTTTGCTGTAGATGAAAAAACGATTGAAAAATATAAAGGTTATGGTATTGACTTTGCAAAAGCAAATGGCGACAATGGTGCTAACCTTCCTGTACCAGCTACTTATATTGTCGGAAAAAACGGCAAAATAAAATACGTTTATTTTAATGCTGATTATACCAAAAGACCATCGGTAAAAGATATTATAAATAACCTTTAAAATAAAATCACTTTCTAAAAAAAACATATGCTAAAGAAAATATTATTTGCTATTATACTCGTAACCTCATTTGTAGCATGCAAAAAAAAGGGAGAAGATGTGCCAGTAGCAACAGTTGTAACCGTACCAGAGCGTTTGGAAATCACTCCGGCTACAAGCAGTATTTTAACTGGTCAAACATCGCAGTTCACCTTAAAGTTTTATAACAACCTTGGCGTACTAGCTGCTGTGCCTACAGGCATTGTTTGGAGTTCGGATAACATGGCAATTGCTACAGTAAACCAAACTGGTTTAGCAACAGCTGTAGCCGTCGGTCAAGCAAATATAAAAGCTACATATAATACTATTTCGGCTACAGCCGTTATTACTGTAGCTGTAAACAATACGGTATTATCCACAGTAACAATTACACCCTCCACCACACAAGAAATTTTATTGAATGGTGCGGTAAATTTATCTGCTACAGGTACAAATATTTTGGGTGGAGTGATAAGTGGACTTACCTATAATTGGATGAGTGATGCTACTACAAGTGTACAAGTAAATAGCGCAGGAATGGCTACAGGATTGGCTTATGGCTCAGCAAATATTACGGCAACTACCATTGGAATACAAAGTGCTCCTATAATAGTGCAAGTAATAAGGCAAGGAAATTTTACAAGTATGAATAGCACTGGTACGGCAAAACTTAAAATAGAAAACGGAACATTAAAATTGACAACTAGCGCAAATTTCTATGTAAATCCTGCACCTCCCGATTTAAGAATTTATTTAAGCACAAGCCCGTCCAGCATTACAGGTGCAGTACAAATAGCAGCTCTTAGTACTGTAGCACAAACTAGTGGCGCACGTGTTTGGAATGTACCATCAACAGTTTCAATTACTCAATATAGATATGCAATAGTGTGGTGTGCACAATTTGGTGGTGTGTATGGAGTAGCTGACCTTGGTTTATAAAAAATTTTTTGACTAAAAAATAAATAAAATGAAAAGGATAATCTCGATTTTAAGTGTAGCATTAATAATGCTTAATAATTCAGTTTTTGCACAGGATGGAATGGCAATGGATCAAAAAAACTCCAAATATATAGTGGTAGTAAATAGAGCAAAATGGTGCCCCGCTTGCAAAGCAAACGAATCCAGAATAATGGCAGAAGTAATACCGATGGTAAAAAAAATGGATAATGTAGAAATAGTAGTAAATGATTTGTCGGACAAGGCTAGCAAAGCAGAAAGTAAAATGGCAATAGAAAAAATGAATATCTACGATATTGTAAAAAATAAAAAAGCAACTGGCGTAATTTATATTGTATCGGTAGCAGATAAAAAAGTAATAAAAGAAATTTCAGTTTCAGAAACCACAGAAACAATTCTGAACGAAATGAAATCTATTTTGTAAATATAGATTTGAAAACTAAAAGCCGAAGAATAATAAGGTTCTTCGGCTTTTTTTATATCTATAATTTATTTTTGCAAAATAATAAACACTTCGTTTCCACTTCTTTTTTCAATAGAATTGTAACAAGTTTTCAAAGTCTTTATTGCAAATTTTTGAGAAAATAACAGTTTATATTCTTCAATACTTCCACCAAATGGTGGGCCAGCTTCAAATGCACAGTTAAACATTACGCCTACAAGCTTTCCTCCTACTTTTAATAACTCGTACATTTTATCTTTATATTTTTGTCTTAATGATGGGTCAATAGCACAGAAAAAAGTTTGCTCTACAATTAAATCAAATGACTGATTCAATGCAAAAAAATCGCCAAGGATTATTTTTATTTCTTTATTTAGATGAACAGCAAATTTTTCTTGCAAGTTTTTTACTGGTATAGGAGAAATATCTATCAATGTAATATTGGTAAATCCAAGTTGCAAAAAATATTCTGCTTCGTAAGCATTGCCACAGCCGGGTATTAAGATAGAAATATTTTTATCTATTAATTGATCAAAATATTCTTTTAATGGTGTAGATACATTTTTTAAATCCCAAATATCTGTATGTGCTTGGTATCTATTGCTCCAGTATTGTTCATCTAATTTATCCATTTGTTGTGACTTGGTGTTTTACATTTGCAGAAATATTTTTAAAAGACCATTCTATTTTTTTTGTGAATGGTTGTTTTCTTACTTGGCAATCTGTTTTTATACATATGGCACAACTAAAATCTAAGCAGGCATCTGAGTGTACAAAAATTTCTAAGGAGTCGCCATATTTTTTTCTGAGCAAATTGGTAAGCTCATCAATCTCTTTGTGGGCTTCGTTTACATTAAAATACCAAGGTACGGTAAGGTGTGCATCTAAATGCAATAATGCACCGTATTTTATTATCCGAAGGTTATGAATATCCACCCAATTGGTTCTCCTATTTTCATTAAGTGTGGCAATCATTTCTTGCAGCAAGTTTGTATCAGCCTCGTCCATAATACCAGCAATAGAACTGCGAATAATTTTATACCCAGTATAAGAAATGATGCAAGCAAACAAAATAGCTACAGCACTATCTATCCAATAAATTTTTGTAAAATATAATAAAATTAATCCAACAATTATACCCGCAGTTGTGTAAGTATCGCTTTTAAGATGCTTGCCACTAGCTATTAATGGCAGCGAATTATTTTTAGTACCAATACGATCGCAAACAATACCTGCTATATAATTTACAATTGCTGTAATTACAATAAGTGCAATACCCCAATCTAATTTATGCACTTCTCTTGCTACAAATAAATTTTTAGCTGCGCCATAAATGATTAACAACCCTGCCACAAAAATCAGTGTGCCTTCTACAGCCGAAGAAATAAATTCTACTTTCCCATGCCCGTAAGGATGGTCGGTATCTTTTGGCCTTGCAGAAACAATAAGGCTATAAATACCCAATAAACCAGCTACAATGTTTACAATGCTTTCCAAAGCATCTGTAAGTATGGCTACAGAATGCGTTAAAATATACGCAGCCATTTTTATAATGAACAACACAATAGAAAGTGCTGCTATCTTTTTTTGTATGGACAGGTTTTGGGTGGCTGTTTGCATATGTTGCAAAGCTAATTGGTTTTTTCAACCAGAGATGACATCTTTTAAAAAGATGTCATCTCTTTGTATCGGCGGGGTTTTCACTAGCATACACATCGAAGTATAAAAGTGCTATGCATGAAACCCCGACGCACAAAAGAACTTCAAATTATTATGCACACATCCCACAAATATTTATAGGTGTGGCTCAGAGTATTTATATTTTAAAGTCGCATTGTTATTGGGTTGGTTTTGGTTTATACAAAATCAAGGTTTCATTAAGCGTCGGGGTTTCGCAGCAAAATTTCTTTATCATTTATACTTTACTTTTGCGAAAACCCCGCCGAGACAGTAAAGCTGACACCTCTTGGGGAGAGATTACATCTTTTAAAAAGATGCCATCTCTATAATCATTACAATAATTTTTTCTTCAACCAAGCCCTTACTGGCAAATCGTACAATTTTAAAGATGCATAAGCCAATAAAAGCATAAAAATAAATGATGCAATGGCAACAGGAATAATTTGAGGTGCTGCAGGTTTCTTTACTGCTACCCATGCAGTAAAAATATAAATAACCGGATAGTGTGTAATGTAAAGCGGATAAGAAATATCGCCAGATAATTTACACAGCTTTGCCCAGCGTCCTGATACTTGCCCGCCTGCGCCCATAGCAACGATGATTGGAAAAGCAATGATAATACAAGCTGCTTCGTAAATGCCATTGTATTTAAATACTGGCAAACAAAAAAGCACAATCAATATGAGCGAACAAATGATATATGCATTGGGTATATGTATGAGCTTGCCCACACGAAACAATAACAGTCCACCAAAAAATGGAAACATCATACGAGTAGCCGCATAAAAAAAATGCTTGTATTCCCAACCAATTGCCACATCACCTTTATTTACAGCCATTGTAATTAATGCAGCGCCGCTAAGCACAACAATTATCCATAAAACAACCTTGCTCATTTTTCGTCCAAATACGGCGTAAATAATATTGGCAATATATTCTTGCATTAAAGACCATGCAGGTCCGTCGAGCGAATGTGTTTCGTGCCAACCACGCACATCAGGCGCAGGAAACATGGTAAAACCTATAAGCATAACGCCAATAACTTTTAATAAACTCGTATGAGGTACTCCTGCTGTGTAAGGATCGAACCAAAAACCAATGGCACCAATTACTGTACCCAAAATAACCAATGGATGAAGCCTTACAAAACGTATTTTTAAAAATTGTTTTATGCTCATGGTTGGCCAACGATCGTCGTATGCATAACCAACCACAAAGCCAGAAAGCAAAAAGAAAAAATCTACCGCTAAATAACCGTGGTGTATGGGGTGTGTAATATTTACTGGAAAATAGGCTTCAAACAAATGAAAGATAACAACTAAAATGGCAGCTGTGCCACGCAAGCCATCGAGTATTGGGTAATGAGGTTTCATTGGGGCGTAATTTTTATTAGTTAAAGGGACGTGTGAGATTGGAAGATAAATAAATATTTTGAAGTATTTTATTGCAACCGTTTGTTGTTAGATATGTGTAAATAAGAATAGCCTGTGGGGTAAGTTTGAATTCATACACGAATACATAAATTCTAAAATTTGTTGGAAAAAAGAACAATAATATTTGTAAAACGAAATTTTTATTTTACTAATATCACCCCTTCAGGGTTATGTTAATAATTTTTATGGCATAGCTATATTAATATCATCCCTTCGGAATTGTAAGCCTGAAAGGCTGTTATTAATATAGAAAATAGAAATGACGATAGGTGAACCCTGAAGGGGTGATATTAGTTTTGAAAGAGTTTTGCCATTATTATTTACAAAAAGTGAAAAGACGATAAGGTGCAGCGCAACGACATATTTGTAGTTACTATACAGCATAAAGTTTTGAAGGTGCAGCGCACCGTAACATTGGTTTGAAGAATAATTTTGATGGAAGAAATATTGCGGTGCGCTGCACCTTTGGGGTTC
>JAYTGY010000234.1:0-4764 GCA_043733065.1 Ferruginibacter sp. | reverse complement strand
GGTGTGTCGCCAAATTTTCTAATGCCTTTTAATATTTGTTTTTCTTCCAATGTGGCTTCATTATCCGGTATCGAATCTATGGCATCGTCTAAATTATTTCCTTCAAGATTTTTATTTTTATCACGAGTAAATGTTTTTTCAAATCCATCACCAAATTTTACCAAGCGTTTACTTATCAAATAAAATATGCTATTAAAAATTTCTACAACGAGTGATGCAGAAGATGCAAAAACTATTTTGTGATGTGTGGCCCATACTTTTGGTAACACAACTGCAAATAATAAAAGCAAAAAACTTATGCTAAATAATTTTATAGAAAAAAGAAACCAAAATGCAATAGTATAATTAGACAACCAATCGTCTATTAAAATATTGGAGATTAAAATAATACCCATATTTACAAAAACGTTTGTAATGTGCATAGATGCCAACAAGGTTTTTGGTTGTTCTAACAAAGTTACAATTCGTCTGAAAGATGGTTGCTGCTTTGTTTTAAGAACATTTATATCTTTTTGTGAGAGAGAGAAAAAAGCAACTTCGCTACCAGCTATTAAAAAAGAAATGAGCAATAATAAAATGGCAATAAATATAAGAACACCCGTAACTGCAGGTATAATGGCAAGTATTTCACATGGCAGAAAAAAAGCTGCCAACCCCGAATGATAATCCAAAACAAAAAATTTATATGAACAATTTCATCTTGCAAAAATTGCAAAATAATTTTTATTAAAAAGGTAAACGTTCGTTGCCAGATTCATCTACTGGTGGTGGTACATCGTCGTCTGTAAAAGTTGGGTTTTCTTCAGAGCTTATTGGTGTACCATCAGTTCTTTTATCGAGCATTATTAAATTATCACCTACTATTTCGGTGGCGAATTTTTTGTTGCCTTCTTTATCTTCCCAGCTTCTAGTTTTTAATCGCCCCTCTATATATACCAAACTACCTTTGTGTAAATATTTTTCTGCCAGCTCTGCCAGTCCACGCCACAAAACGATTGTATGCCATTCTGTTTGCGATAAAAGTCGGCCGTTTCTATCTTTATACGACTCGGTAGTTGCAAGTGAAAATTTTGCTACTGCAATATTTCCTTCCAAAAATTGCATTTCCGGATCTTTTCCTAGATTTCCGATAAGTGTTACTCTATTTACTCCTCTCATAAGAAATGTTGTTATAAAAATGTAAAAAGTTTAGTTGCTTGCAGAACTACCTGCCAAAAGCAATTTTAAAGATACAGTAATTTTATAAAATAATGTAATTGTGTATTTTTTCTTACCATTTAGGCATAGCCTCAAAATAATTTGTAATAAAACGAGGAAATGCTAATTTTCTCAATTCACTTTTATTAATGGCTGTATAAATTTCGTTTTTTAAAGGAGATTTTAACTCTACATGTAAAAAAACGCCTTCTATTGTTTGGTGGGTTAGTTGTTGTTTGTAAAAAAGCGACACTTTTTTTACTATATTATTTTTCCCACTTATAGTTAAAAATGAGTCCGAAGCCAAAAAATTATCCAATTTTATCTTTTGAGTTTCCTCTACAAGTATAAATTCCCACAAATTTTGCCAAATGTCCTTTTCTACCCTTTTTCGTACATAAAATTTATTGTTGAAGCTTGCAATAATGTAATAGAAAAACCGATTTTTTTTCACCAATTTTTTTGCCTTAATGGGCAAATGTTCAACCTGATTTTTCTTTAATGCTACACAATCTTTTTTTAAAACGCAACTGCTACACAATGGTAATTTTGGCTTGCAAATAGTAGCACCAAAATCCATTATGGCTTGATTGTACAATGCTGGGAACGCTTTATCTAAAAGGCTTTGAGCAAGTTCATTAAAATAATTTTTTCCTTCTGTACTATCAATAGGTTTATCAATACCAAAGTATCGTGCAAGCACTCTCAGCACATTTCCATCTACAACCGCATGTGGTAAATGATATGCAAAAGAAGCAATGGCTGCTGCAGTATATGGGCCAACACCTTTAAGTTGTAAAATTGACTCATAAGTATTAGGAAATTTTCCACCAAGCTCAAAAGCAATAAATCGGGCAGTTGCAATTAAATTCTTGCATCGGCTATAATAACCCAACCCTTCCCAGTGTTTAAACACCGAATTTTCATCAGCATTTGCTAATTTTTCTACATTTGGATAATTGATAATGAATTTGTTATAATATTCTAACCCTTGCGCAACTCGGGTTTGTTGTAAAATAATTTCGCTAAGCCAAACCCTGTATGGGTCTCGTTCTTCTTTCCAAGGCATGCTTCTGGCATTGTCATTTTTATGCCATAACAACAATTTTTTACTTAAAAGTGAATTATATGTTATTTTTTTCATGTATCCTTGCAAAAATATGTGAATATGATAATTTAAAAATTTATATCACATATTTTGTATTTTTTATATATCTTTGAGTAACAATAATATTTCATTATGAGAAAGGTTGACTTGATCAATAAAATATCAGATAAAACTGGTATCCCCAAAGTAGATGTTCTAGTAACTTTAGAAACAATGTTTAAAGAAGTAAAAGGTTCTTTAGCATCTGGCGAAAATCTTTATATACGTGGCTTTGGTAGCTTTATCGTAAAAAGAAGAGCTGCAAAAATTGGTAGAAACATAAAGAAGAATGTAGCTGTAGCCATCCCCGCTCACTTCATTCCAGCTTTTAAACCAGCAAAGGAGTTTATGAAAGATGTAAAGAACGCCGATATAAAAGTTGAGCCAAAAATGGAGAAGGATAGCGACGACTAACCTATCTTTGCGGTTCAAACTATTACGTTGAAAAAACAATTTATCCTTGCTTGCGCAGGCGTTATAACTGTATCTATACTTTTCTTTTTTGGTAGAACTACCGCTAATAAAAAGAAAGATGCCGCAGTGCAAGTAAGTAATATACCCCAAAAATCATTTGACGTACAACAATTTATTGTTCAGGAGAAGGCCAAGCTTTCTCCTGACAGGATTGTGCTGCTATCTAAACTTGAAAATAGTATTAGTAGGGGAGATGTGATTGCCCAACAAATAAAAGCCAATGAAGCATTGGCTAATTTCTGGAAAGACAGCGTAAAACTATATGAGCCTTATGCTTTTTATACTTCTTTGGCATCTAAGTTGGTAAATTCAGAAAAAAACCTCACCTTTGCAGCCCGAATATTTTTAGATAATTTAAGAGGAGAAAAGGACGAAGCCAAATTGGCTTGGAAAACAAACGAAGCAATAGTCTTATTTGAGAGAGCTATAAAACTCAATCCAAATAACGACGATTTAAGAATAGGATTGGGCAGTGCTTACATTTATGGCAAAGGCCGAAATGGAAACCCAGCTGAAACCATGCAAGGAATACTTGAATTGGTAAATGTAGTAAAAAAAGATTCTACCAATATGAAAGCCCAATTGATGGTGGGTGTAGGAGGCTTGGTTTCGGGGCAATTTGATAAAGCTATTGTTCGATTACAAAAAGTAGTAACCGCACAGCCCCAAAATGCTGAAGCCGTTGCTTATTTAGCTGATGCCTACGCAGGAAAAGGAAACAAAGCGGAGGCCATAAAATGGTACACGATAAGCAAAAGGCTTATAAACGATCCGCATTATACCGAAGAGGTAGATGCTAGAATAAAAACATTGAGATAAAATTTATTTTCTATTTATAAAAAGAAAACATTTTTATTGAGATTTATTAAAACGAAATAACGAACTGTAGCAATACAATATTTATTTATAAAAATTATTTATTAAACACAAAAAAGAACAGATATGCCTTGTGGTAAAAAGAGAAAACGTCATAAAATAGCTACTCACAAGCGTAAAAAACGTTTAAGAAAAAACCGTCATAAGAAGAAGTAATTCTTTTTGGATAGGTGTTGCATATATTTTTATGCAACCAAGTAACTCACTATGCAGAAGATAATGGCTTGGGCTGTTATCTTCTGTTATTTACGCTTTAGATATTTTTCATTTTTAGTGCATTGTTATTTTATAACATATGCTAAATTACAATGCAATATATTTTTAGCCGAAGTGTTTAATAAATTACTTAAACGTGTAAAGTCTTTTTAAAATTTTACACAGGTGACAAAGGAATTGATTATTAATGCTGTGCCCGAGGGTACAGAAATTGCGCTGTTGGAGGATAAGAAGCTTGTTGAGTTTCACAACCAAAAATCAGACGCTAGTTTTGCTGCAGGCGATATTTATCTTGGCAAAGTAAAAAAACTTATACCCGGCCTCAATGCCGCATTTGTAGATGTTGGCTTCGAAAAAGATGCCTTTCTTCACTACACAGATCTAAGCCCATACGCAAAATCTCTTTTAAAATTTACACATCTTGCCATTAATGAACATGATGCAAATGGTTTTGATTTTGGGAAATTTAAAGTAGAGCCCGAAATTGTAAAAACAGGAAAAATTACAGAAGTAATGAGCGGCAAGCCAAATGTGCTTGTACAAATACTTAAAGAACCGATTGCCCAAAAAGGCCCTCGCCTTACTTGCGAAATTTCTTTGCCAGGTCGTTATGTAGTTGTTACTCCTTTTACCAATATTATTGCGGTTTCTCGAAAAATTCATTCGTCGGAAGAAAGAAAAAGATTACAAAAAATAATTGAAGCAGTAAAACCTAAAAACTTAGGTGTAATTGTACGAACAGCTGCAGAGGGTATGTCAACCACAGAGCTGCACGAAGATTTGTTAAGTTTAGAAGCTACTTGGAAAGAAATACAAAAAAACTTACGAGGAGCAGTGCCACCAAAGAAAATATT
>JAYTGY010000233.1:0-2186 GCA_043733065.1 Ferruginibacter sp. | reverse complement strand
TGGTTCTACACTTAATGCTGTTGGACCAATATTATCTGCATTCACAGGTACTTTTCTGTAACCAAGTATTTCTATATTTAATTTTTCTGCAGCTTTGTTAAACAACGAACGACACTCTTCTCTCAATCGTATTTCTCTAGGAAAAAAAATAACACCCACAGCATATTTTGTAAATGGGGGCAAGTGAATACCAATTTTTTTACATTCATCAAAGAAAAACTCGTGTGGCATTTGCAACATAATGCCTGCACCATCGCCAGAGTTATTTTCACAACCGCATGCACCTCTGTGCTCCATATTTTCCAATACCGTTAAAGCATCAGAAATATGTTGGTGCGATTTTACTCCTTTGATGTTGGCTACAAAACCAATACCACAAGCATCATTCTCAAAGCGTGGGTCGTAGAGACCAAGAGCCTCACCCTCGTTCTTAGCCTCACCCTCGTTCCCTCTCCGTGAGAGAGGGAGGCCAAGCTTTTGTGCATCATCAGCATTTGTAATTAAGCATTTCATCATGTTATCTTTTTTCAACTTTTACCCAAACATAGATTATGTGTTATTTTTTGTCCAAACATGGATTATTTATTATTTATTTTTTGCCCAAACAAAGAAGCAGCTATGGGCATCATCGTTGTGTCACTCACTTGTGCTGCATACCTTCTATGATCAATAATTCGTACCGTCTAATTTTTTCTCTCACATTTTAATTCACAAACCATTTACTCTACTTTATCTTCAACATTATCTCCCAATCGATCTCGTGCGTTTCCTCCCCTTGCGGGGGAGATAGAGGGGGCTTTTACACCAAATACCCAAACGCATTATCTCCACTCTTTAATTCTGTATAATTAATATGATAGTCGTTTAAGTTTTTCAACAACACATCATAATCATTTTTTGTTTTTAATTCAATACCCACCAATGCTGGGCCAGTTTCTTTATTGTGTTTTTGCATGTATTCAAATCTGGTAATGTCATCATTATCGCCCAACACATGGTTTACAAATTCTTTTAGCGCCCCTGGTCGTTGTGCAAAACGAATAAGAAAATAATGTTTCAAACCTTCGTATTGTAAACTACGTTCTTTAATTTCTTGCATACGATCTATATCATTGTTGCCGCCGCCAATTACACAAACAATATTTTTTCCTTTTATTTGTTCGACGTATTCGTCCAATGCTGCAATACTTAACACACCTGCAGGTTCTGCAACTATAGCATCTTCATTGTACAATTGTAAAATGGTAGTACATACTTTCCCTTCATCTACCAACAACATATCATCCAACACATCTTTACAAATAGAAAAAGTAATATCGCCAACACGTTTTACTGCAGCGCCATCTACAAAGCGTTCAATATTGTCTAACGTTACTGGGTGCCCAGCTTTTAATGCTTCGTACATGCTAGGCGCACCCTTTGGCTCTACACCAATAATTTTTGTTTGTGGCCAAAATGTTTTAAAATAAGAGCCTACTCCTGCGCTTAAGCCACCACCACCAACAGCCATGAAGATGAAATCCAGGCCCCCTCTATCTCTCCGCCTATCGGCGGAGCAGGAAACCTGCGAGATTGACGTAGTAGATTGACTGCTATTTTTATTTTCTATATTATTAAACTGTTCAAATATTTCTACCCCAACTGTTGCTTGTCCTTCAATAATTTTATAATCATCAAATGGCGGAATAAAAGTCATTCCATTTTCTTCTGTATATTTTTTTGCTGCAATGGCACAATCATCAAACGTATCTCCAACCAATTTTACTTCAATAAAATCTTCTCCAAACATTTTTGTTTGAGATACTTTTTGGTTAGGAGAAATAACGGGCATAAAAACTACACCATAAGCACCAAGTTTTTTGCAACTGTATGCAAAACCTTGCGCATGGTTACCAGCACTTGCACAAACCACGCCACGTTGCAATTGCTCTGGCGATAAACTGCTCATCATATTATATGCACCACGCAATTTATACGAACGCACCACTTGCAAATCTTCTCTTTTTAAATACACATTGCATTGGTATTTTTTGGAGAGATTTACATTGAGTTGCAACGACGTTCTGTTTACAACGTTTTTGAGGCGTTCTACAGCTTCGCTAAAACTAAATTGATATGTATTTATGGTTTCTAACATTTTATTTCAACAGTTCATTTTTTATTTTAACTTTAGTCTAAAATTTATT
>JAYTGY010000232.1:0-8594 GCA_043733065.1 Ferruginibacter sp. | reverse complement strand
AATAACCCAAACAACAATGCACAGGCAAATAAAATTGCTGTGTTTTTAATTTGTTTTGTCATAAAAATTTGTTTGATTAATAAATAAGTAATTAAAAATAAGAATAAAATAACAATACCTTAACAATTAAGTCAACAAAATATTAACAATAGCTGCTTTATGTGAATAAATTAAAAATTATACACAACAAAAAACCTCAACTTTTCAGCTGAGGTTTTAAATACTTTAGAAAATATTTCTACTAATTAGATTCCGTAGCTTCCGGTTGTTCGGTAATTTCGTATTTCTTTTGCTCCACTACCCTACCACCACTTATAAATTTCTTACTGTAATACGCTTCGTTCAAATTACTAATGGTTACACCTTGGCTACAACTAGAATGTGTAAAATATCCATCTCCCAAATAAATACCAACATGGCTTACAAAACCTCGGGTATTAAAGAAAACCAAATCACCTTCTTGCAATTCATCTCTTCGTACTCTAGATGTTACGCCATATTGCCCCCGAGCTGTGCGTGGCATGCTCACTGCATATACAGTGTATAGTAATTGCCCCGTATAACTACTACAATCTACACCACGCATGGTTGTACCACCATAGCGGTATCTTACTGCCCACCACTCATCTATAAAATTAAAAAGGTAAGTATTGGTAAGTGTTTCCACTTCTCTATTTAATAATTGTGCAAATTTAAATTGTACAGGACTACATTGCTCAGTAGCAAAATCTTCAGTATTATCTGTATTTTTTGAAAATGTTTTTTGAGATGCTTCGTTGCTATAATTAGTTTTATAACCAGCAGCATAATTATCTCTTAAAAAATTTCTATTTGGCTGAGCCAAAGTGGTGAGTGAAGTAACTGTAAAAACGCTTAGCGCAACAGAAACAAACAGCAAGTTTTTCTTCATACGTAAAATTGTGTTTACACGTATAAGACGCTTTCTTTTGTTATTTGTGCTTCTATAATTCTTTGCTTGTCTTGTGGTTTCTTCCTGTCTTTAAATCTTGTCCTACATTAGATTAATAATAAATTCTTTCCTTTCTAAAACGCAAAATTAAGGGGAAAAGTGTGTTTTACAACAAAGAATAAAGTAAGTGTAACGTTATCAGTATATTAATAATGTTATTTAAACTTATTTTATTACATTTTATCTTTCCCAAAAGTAACTTTGCTCAATTTTTTATTTGAATTGTACAAAAAATAAATATAAATTCCATCTTTAGAAAAACGATATTTATCCTTTTCATCACTATCTGTTTCTTTATAATCTGTCAATTTCTTCCTAATTTCTTCTATTGGTGTATTTCTCGTTATTTCTGATTTTTCAATGGTCAATTTACCTTCATAAAACTCTTTAGGTACAATTTTACTAGATTCTACTCCATCTAAATACAATTGAAATTCTGAAACAATACTACCAGGTACTTTTGGTTCAAACAAAACCATACCAATATTATCATAACTGTGTATTCTATTTGAGCCTTCTTTTTTTCTTGAAAATGTATCAATTACATTAGTAAAAGTTACTAATTTCCATTCTTTACTCACATCTTTTTTATTCAACTTTACTTTGCCGCCCTTTACTAATACTACCATTTTAGATGATGGATATTGAGCAAAAGCAGCAGTATTAATAATATAAAATAATAAAGTAAATAATAAAATATTCCTCATTCCTGCCAGTTGTTTATTTTGTAAATTAAGAATTGCCAAATTAAGCATTATTTTTTCTACATCTTGTAGTTGCAAATATTATTTTGTTAATCATTTGATATAGTTTGTGGAAAAACGATTAATAAACTGGTCTTAGTAAAACCGATATTTGCTGTATTGGATGAAGGTTCAAAGTTGAAGGTTCGAGGTTTTGAAAAAATCCTTTTTCAATCCTTCAAATCCGTGTCATCCGTGTTCTAAATAAAATAATTATATATCATCATACCAATATGAATTTTTCTCATTTACACGTTCACACACAATTCTCATTATTAGATGGTGCCGCATCTATAAAAAATTTATATAAAAAAGCCATTGATGATGGTATGCCTGCCATTGCCATTAGCGATCATGGAAACATGTTTGGCGCTTTCGAATTTGTAAAAGAAGCATACAAACATAAAAACGATGATGGCACACTAAAAGTAAAACCAATTGTAGGTTGCGAGTTTTATATTACTACCGATCGTACAAGAAAAACATTTAGCAAAGAAGAAAGAGATCCAAGAAATCATCAAATTCTTTTAGCAAAAAATGATGTAGGATATAAAAATTTAGTAAAGCTTACATCGCTTGGTTATATAGAAGGCATGTATAGCAAATACCCACGTATAGACAAACAACTCATACACAAATACCACGAAGGATTAATAGCTACAACATGTTGCTTGGGTGCATTAGTACCACAAACCATTCTTAAAAAAGGCGAAGAAGAAGGCGAGAACGAATTTAAATGGTGGCTCAATATTTTTCAGGAAGATTATTATGTGGAGCTACAAAGGCACGGTATTCCCGACCAAGATAAAGTAAACCAGGTACTTTTAAAATTTGCCAAAAAATATAATGTAAAAGTTATTGCAAGCAACGATACACATTATGTGGAGCAAGAAGATTTTAATGCACACGATATTTTGTTGTGTATAAACACTGGCGAAAAGCAAACGACTCCAGCATCTCGTGATCATGGTGATGATGATTTAAGTAGTAAAGGAAAACGTTTTGCTTTTCCTAACGATCAGTTTTTTTTGAAGTCGCAAAAACAAATGATAGAAGTTTTTCAAGACTTACCAGAAGCCATTGACAATACCAACGAAGTGATTTCTAAAATAGATTTATTAGATTTAAAACGAGATATACTTCTCCCACATTTTACTGTACCAGCCAATTTTAAAACGCAGGATGAATACCTTGAAAATCTTACATGGACAGGAGCAAAAAATCGTTATCAAATTCTTACCCCATCTACCGAAGAAAGAATACAATTTGAATTGGGTGTAATAAGAGAAATGGGATTTGCTGGTTACTTTCTTATAGTGAGCGATTTTATACGAGCAGGAAAAGAAATTGGCGTATTTGTAGGCCCAGGGCGTGGATCTGCTGCTGGTAGTGTGGTGGCTTATTGTATTGGCATTACCAATATTGATCCAATAAAATACAATTTACTTTTTGAGCGTTTCTTAAATCCGGAGCGTAAAAGTATGCCAGATATAGATACCGATTTTGATGATGAAGGCCGCCAAAAAGTAATAGATTATGTAGTAGAAAAATATGGTAAAAACCAAGTAGCACAAATTATTACGTATGGTACAATGGCTGCAAAAAGTAGTATTGCAGATGTGGCTCGGGTAATGGATTTACCGTTGCAACAAAGTCGTGCATTATCTAGCCTTGTGCCAGAGCGCCCAGGTATGAATTTGAAACGATTGCTTAAAGCTCCCATCACTATAAAAGAATCAACAAAAGGTGGCGAAAAATCTTTAGAAGAAAAAGAACAACTTCAAGCAGATGATATAGAAAAAATAAAAAAACTACGAGAGTTTTATAAAGGAAACGACGAACTAGCAAAGGTTTTAAAAGAAGCAGAAAAGTTAGAAGGTTCTGTACGTAACACCGGCATACATGCATCGGCTATCATCATTGCACCAAAAGATCTCACAGAACTCTTACCTGTAGCTACTTCCAAAGAATCGGAATTGTGGCTTACGCAAATAGAAGGAAATTCTATTGAAGAAGCTGGTGTAATTAAAATGGATTTTTTGGGGTTAAAAACCTTGAGCATTTTAAAAACAGCATTGGCACTTATTAAACAGCATCATGGCATTGCTATAAATATTAATGAAATTTCTTTGGAAGATGATAAAACGTATCAGTTGTATCGTCAAGCAGAAACCAACGCTACTTTTCAATTTGAAAGTGCTGGTATGCAAAAATATTTGCGAGAATTAAAACCGGATAAATTTGGTGATTTGGTTGCTATGAATGCCTTGTATCGCCCTGGTCCAATGGCGTACATTCCAAATTTTATTGCACGCAAAAATGGCAAGCAAGAAGTTACCTACGATTTGCCCGAAATGCAAGAATACTTAGAAGAAACTTATGGCATTACCGTTTATCAAGAGCAGGTGATGTTGCTCTCTCAAAAGCTAGGCGGTTTTAGCAAAGGCCAAGCAGATATTTTGCGAAAAGCCATGGGCAAAAAAGATCGCAAAACATTGGATAAAATGAAAGGCGATTTTATTGCAGGTGCAACATCTAAAGGCCACGATGCAAAAATTTTAGAAAAAATTTGGACCGATTGGGAAGCTTTTGCACAATACGCTTTCAACAAATCGCACTCGGTTTGTTATGCATATGTGGCGTATCAAACTGGTTATTTAAAAGCACATTACCCTGCTGAGTATATGGCAGCAGTTTTGAACCATGCTGGCAGTATAGATAAAATTACTTTTTTTATGGAAGAGTGTAAGCGCATGGGTTTAAAAGTATATGGCCCCGATATAAATGAATCGAACAATGGTTTTGCGGTAAACGATAAAGGCGAAATACGATTTGGTTTTAGTGGCATGAAAGGCGTGGGCGAAAATGCTATTGAAAGTATTGTGGAAGAAAGAAACAAAGGCGGAAAATTTAAAGATGTTTTTGATTTGGTACGCAGAGTAAATTTAAAAGCAGTAAGCAAAAAAACATTGGAGAGTTTAATTTACAGTGGTGCGTTTGATTGTTTTGAAGACATGCACAGAGCACAATATTTTTTTCAAGCACCTGGCGATGTGCTTGCGTTAGATAAAATTGTAAAGTTTGGTTCGGTTTTTCAAAGCCAAGCTTCAGGCAGCGCCAATACACTCTTTGGCGATTTGCAAATGCCAGATATTGTTCCTCCAAAACTAGCGCCATGTGCACCATGGCAGTTGGTAGAAAAATTAGATTTTGAAAAAGATGTTACAGGCATGTACATGAGTGGGCATCCGCTCGATGATTTTAAATTTGAACTTACACATTATGGCATTAGCAAATTATCTGATTATACCGAAATAAAAAATGCTGTGGACACAACGCCTACATCTAGAACATTTCGTTTAGCAGGTTTGGTAACCGATGGGCAACATCGCTTAACAAAAACAGGTAAGAATTTTGGCATAATGCATCTAGAAGATTTTAGTGGAAAAGCAGATTTTGCCATGTTTGGCGAAGACTATGTAAAATTTAGTAACTATTTAGAAAAAGGAACAATTGTAATGCTAGAAGGTGCATTTAAAAATAGATACAACAGCGATAATTATGAATTTAAAATTGCTAAACTTCATTTATTAGAAACCGTAAAACCAACACTAACAAGAGAAGTAAAAATAGACTTAATGCCTGAAACCATTAATGAAAAATTTATCGATTTTATTGATGATAATGTGCGCAACAATCCTGGTAAAACAACCATTAAGTTTCAAATAAAAGATTTTGAAGAAAATTTAAAAGTTACCATGTACTCTTTAGAAAAAAGTTTTACAATGAACGATGAAATGGCTGCGTATTTGAATGAGCACAACGATTTACAGGTGAGTGTACTGACAGCTTAACTGCCGATTTAACAGAAAAGTGCTTTATCCTCATATTGTGGATATGTCATTACTGCAAAACAAAATCTTGGTTATAGATTTGCATTCTTTATAAAAATATAAATAACAAATAAAAATAAATATTATGGCACTCGAATTTACAGATGCAAACTTTAAAACAGATGTTTTAGATTCAGATAAACTTACAGTGGTTGACTTTTGGGCAGAATGGTGCGGTCCTTGCCGTGCAATTGGGCCAGTAATTTCTGAACTAGCTACCGAATATGCTGGTGTAATAAATGTAGGTAAACTTAATGTAGATCAAAACCCACAGGTTTCTATGAACTACGGCATTACTAGCATACCTGCAATCCTTTTCCTAAAAAATGGCGAAGTGGTAGATAAATTAGTAGGCGCACAACCAAAAGCTAATTTTGTAAAAAAGATAGAAGCATTGAAATAATTTTTTGTTTATAAATTAAAACGCCGCATTAAAAATAGTGCGGCGTTTTTATTTATTTAAAAATATTTTCTAGATAAATAATGTTCTATACTAATTGCTATAAAAGGGATTGATAAGAATTAAAAAAATTTAAGAAAATTTTCTCCGCTTTCATTTACAAAACAATTCTTTACATTCAATTAGTATAGCAATTTAAAAATGTACAAAATATTGCAATGCTATTTAATTGTACCGAAGTTTGAAGACCAGCCTCGGCGCTCACGAGTTGTGGGATGGCTTACCAATAGATGAGAGGAAAAGGAGAAAATATCTTTATTTTTCATTTATCTCTTTTTATTTTCTACCAATGGAAGTAAACGTGAGTCTTCTAAAGCAGCGGTTCTATGGCCAATGCCTTTCAAGTAATCTTGGTTTTGCTCAAAGGCAAGAAAACTGCTCACACTATTTTGCTCAACAAGTAAAACGGCGTCCCATTGTTCATCAGTTGGTCCAATCAAAAATGCACCACCATGCCCCATAAATAAAATTTCTCCACCAGATTTTTTTAAAAATGGCAATGTATGTTCAATGTAAAGGTTGTAAGCTTCTTCTCCACTTAAAGGCAATTTTGTAATCAGTTCTGGCGTAGCAGAATAATCAGCAATTTTTCGAAATCGCAAAAGGTTGAGCATAACAATGCTGCCTTCCATTTGCTTCATCACAAAGTTTCGCCCGGCTTCTTGTGTTGGCATTAAATAATTTTTATCCATATTATTCTTACAGTTGTTTGTTTTTTTTGGCATTTCAAATCTACTAAAATTCTCTCAAATTATTGATTGAACTTTTGAAGATGCCGCCATTAATGGTATGCATCATAGCAGCGCCAGCGCTAGGATTAGGCAAAAGTGTAATAGGAAACGTTACTTGTCAACAGTGGCAAAAAAAATTAAAAAGCATATAATTTATTCGTTAAAACATACAGATTATTCGTTTAAACATACAGAAAAAAAATCCGACGATGCGCAGCCGAACCTACTAATCATTGCAGATTCCGCAATTGTGCACCGTCGGAAGTTAAAATTAAAGTAACAAAGAGTAACTCTTTTGTTGGCTAAGGACAACTGATATTAGGATTGAACGGTCTAAACATTCCTGATGGATTGTTTTCGTATAACCAAACATGCAGACTCCAATGCGGCAAAGGAACCGGTGTACCACCAACATTGAATGGCTGAGAACCGAACATGGGAGCAGCTTGTCCGATATTTATAACAATATATTCCAATGCCACAAGATGCAAATCCCCGTCTGAGCCAGTCGCATATAATACTACTTCAGGTTTTAGTGGGTCAAAAACTGGATCAACTAAAGAGGGGTTAACCCAGTGGTAGCCCATTCCACCGAGGCCAGGTACAGAAACACAGTGAGTGTCGGGCTGGTAACCAGCGTTAATGGCCTGAGTGGTAGAATGATAATGTGCTGTAGCATTCCGAACATCTTTAAGTAATTCGGTTTCGAGTTTTTTTGCCTCTGCAAAACCCGTTGCCGTGTACTTATCAGCAAGAGCAATCCGTGCTTTCTCTGAAATAGATAAATTGTCCGCTGTTGTTTCATAGCTTATATCTTTTTTGCAAGATGTGGAGAGTAGAAGCAGAGATGCCGCTAAAAGAAATGTGCCGAAAAATAGATTCTTTTTCATTGTTTAAAATTTTTTTGTGATGAAATAATAATACTTTATGGTGGGCACGAAACTGGGTAGCAGATTTTTTCTTATTCTAAATTTAAACAAATATATTAAATATTTATTATATGTAAGTATTTTACTTAATAATTTATTTAGAAGCTATAAAATCATATTAGTTGGCCCATTTGCAGGATATGCAGCAATCAGAAGTGAGGAAGAGAATCTGTGCATTGCATAAAACTCTTTTATTATTTGCTGCAAAAATTGTACCGCCTCAAATACGCAACTTAGGGTGACTAAATTTTATTATATTTGATTTTTAAAACTCTAAAACAAGCACATATGAAATTAAAAATATTTTCTTTAACACTCGCATTTATTGCATTGGTAAATGTAGCTAGCGCTTTTACTATTAGGTATTACAACAACGATTCTAAAAACTATAAGATGGAAGTTAGGTCTAATGGATCAACCCAAGTGATAGAATTCACAAGTTCTACAACAGGTTCTACTTCTGTTCAAACTTCTGCCTCGGAGGTAGAAATAAAAACAGAATGTGGCTGGGTGAAAGTGAAAAACGATGCTAAAATAAGTATTAAAAATGGCTGCATTAAAATAGAATAATGCATTTGTAAAATTTTATACTAAGCCTTGAGAAATCGAGGCTTTTTTTATTGGTTTGGTGCGAACGTTTCGTATGGACATGATGCGAAGCGAAGCATTTTTTGCATTTTTTGGCATTCCAAATCTACTAAAATTCTCCTAAGTAATTGGTTGAACTTTTGAAGCGCTGCCGTTGTTGGTATGCAGCATAGCAAAGGCAGCGCAGGCGTACCAACAACACTTGTAGTAACTATAATTTATAAAATATTTTTTTTGGCTGCCTTACTTTTGTTGTTGGTACGCTTGGCTACAAACCTGC
>JAYTGY010000231.1:0-9250 GCA_043733065.1 Ferruginibacter sp. | reverse complement strand
AGTGTTTTTAGTCTCACAGATACTGAACTTACAAAACGAGTAAACTACATTACATTAAAAGGAATTATTCTTTCATCACTTATTGGAATTTTTTGTGTTTTTCCTACGGTGTGGGTAGATGTGCATTTTGTGGAAAAATCTTTTTTAATACATTATAGCTGGGTAGTTGGCATAACTGCAATAAGCATTGCTATTGAGTTGTACGTGCTTTTTATCATAGCATTAAAAGCTGTGTATGAAGTAAGCGAGGTAGTAAACATGCATGCGACTGAAACGGAATTTGAAAAAGATGGTTTATTTAGTGTAAGAAATATTTTAGCAAGAACGGCGCTAGAACTGCCCGATCCTGAATTAAAAATAATGGGCATAGACCCTTTTAAAAGAATTTCTAAAAAGAATTTATTAATACTCGGTTTGTTGTACAAAGCAAAAATATTTGTAACAAATGTTGTACTTAAATATGGGTTGATATTTATAGTAGGTAAAACAATTTTTGGCGTATCTATTTTATATGAAGCCATATTGGTAGAATGTTTTTGGAACAGTGTGGTAATTAGAAAAGTTGTGCTAGAAGCAAGGCTACGTTTATTTGGTTTTGCACTGGCAAACGAAATTGGAAAAAATGTTTTGCAAGATAAATGCCTGGAACAACTTTCAGAAAATGCACAACGTGGTTGCTTACGTGCAATAGGAAATGCTGTGGTGATGGCACAAAACTATCATCCCAATATGGTGATATTGCTCGTTCGTTTTCAGCAAATATTAAAAATAAGCGAGCCAGATAAATTTGACGATTGGAATATGTTTTTAGAAACCTTACAACAAGTGTCTCAAAAAGAAAGGAATTTTTTACTAGATTTATTTACTGTTTCAGCTGCCTTTGATGGTAAGCTTTCTAAATTGGAAATGGAAAACTTGCGCAGTGTGTATGGAAAAGATTATGCTATTTATCAGCCAAGATTAGTAAGACTTACTGAAGAACTTACCAAAGGTAAATTAAATTCGGCGTTAGCAGAATGTAAATTAGATTTTAAAGCAGGGTAGATATGAAAGCACTCCTACAAAGAGTTTCATCGGCATCGGTAACCGTAGATGAAAAAATAATTTCCGAAATAAAAAATGGATTACTCGTATTTGTAGGCATAGAAGATGCTGATACAAACGAAGATATAATTTGGCTAAGCAATAAAATAATTAACCTTCGCATTTTTGATGATAAAAATAAAGTGCCTAATCTTTCGGTAAAAGAAATTGATGGGGAAGTTTTATTGGTAAGCCAATTTACATTACAAGCCAATACCAAAAAAGGCAATAGACCTTCATACATAAAAGCATCGAAAGCTGATGTGGCTATTCCGATATATGAAAGTTTTATTAAACAATTGGAAAATGATTTAGACAAGAAAATTGGTACAGGAAAATTTGGTGCAGATATGAAAGTGAGTTTAGTAAATGATGGGCCAATTACCATCATAATCGATACAAAAAATAAAGAATAACATGAGCGATATAACCATAGCACAAGCGCAACAACAAGTAGATGAATGGATAAAAACCATTGGCGTAAAATATTTTAGTGAACTAACTAACCTTGGTGTTTTAATGGAAGAGGTAGGCGAACTCTCCCGCATAATGGTGCGCACATATGGCGAACAATCTTTTAAAGAAAGCGATATGGGAAAAGATATGGGCGATGAAATGGCAGATATATTGTTTGTACTTATTTGCCTTGCAAACCAAACAGGCGTAAACCTTACAGAAGCACTACAAAAAAACTTTGAAAAGAAAACAATAAGAGATGCTGATAGACATATTAACAATGACAAACTAAAATAATTTTTATGAAAACTCTTTTTTCGTATTGCATATTGCTTTTTGTTTTTTCAAAAAGTGTTGCACAGCAAAATAAATTGATAAGCGGACCTTGGGCAGGCAATGTAGGTTTGCGAATGGCTACTATTTGGACAGAGGTTTCGCCACTTGCAAAAAAAGTTTCGGTAAAATACTTTTCTAATAATTATACAAAAAAAGAATTTGTTGTAAACTATATAGGCGAATTAGGAAAAGACTTCAATCCCATAAAAATAGAATTAAACGGATTAAACTTTAATGCAACATACAACTATAAATTATTTATAGACGATGAAGAAATAAAAACAAATTTTCCAACAAAATTTACTACACAAGATATTTGGCAGTACCGCAAACCAGCACCCGATTTTAGTTTTCTTGCAGGTAGTTGCTCTTACTTCAACGAACCCTTGTATGATAGACCTGGCAAGCCTTACGGAGGAGACTCTACTATTTTTGAAACCATGGCAAATACGCCCGCTGCCTTTCATGTATGGATGGGCGACAACTGGTACACACGAGAAGTTGATTTTGAATCGCCATGGGGAATGAACTATAGAGCATCGCACGATAGATCGCAAAAAGTAATACAAAAATTTATGGCAACCATGCCTCAGTATGCCATTTGGGACGATCATGATTACGGCCCCAATGATCAAGGCAAAAGTTTTATTTTTAAAAATGAAAGCAGAGAAGTATTTAAAAATTATTCTGTAAATCCAACTTATGGGCAAGATGGAAAAGGCATTTATACAAAAATAAATTATAGCGATGTAGATATTTTTCTTACCGACAGCCGTTATTTTAGAAGTGAAGATGATATGCCCGATAGCATAAACGGAATGCCATCTCCTGACAAACATTTTTTTGGCCCAACACAAATGGAATGGTTAAAAAATTCATTGCAATTTAGCAATGCTACTTTTAAAATAATTGTAATAGGCAGCCAAACGCTAAATCCACTCAATAAGTATGAATGTATGCAGCATTACAGTTATGAGTACAATCAATTAAAAAATTTTATAGCTACACAAAAAATAAATGGCCTCCTTTTTTTTACTGGCGATAGACACCATAGCGAAGTAATAAAAGTAGAACAACCCAATTCATATCCACTCTACGATGTAACCATTTCGCCATATACAGCGGGCATTAGCAAACCAAGTGGCGATGAAAAAAATAATCCTTATCGTGTAGCCGGCACATTGGTAGAAGAACAAAACTTTGGAAAAATATCTGTAAGCGGTGCAAAAGATAATAGAATATTGAAGGTGGATTTTTTAGGGATAAAAGGCGAGCAATTGGGCACATGGAGTGTAAATAGCAATGAATTAAAAACAAAATAAATTACAAGAACTTATATTTGCCGCATGACATCTACACTTTTTACCTATAACAAACCAAAAGTTATACAAGCTCTTCGTTATCATTTTATGAGCCGCCCCGAAATAAAAATTATGATGGTTCTTGTAAATATCTTTGCCATATTATCTGCAGCGTTATTCTTTTTTAAAAAAGTAAGTCCGTTGGCATTTTTAATAAGCTCTGTGCTTTGGTTTTTTTTAATGATATTATTTTGGTTTATGCTGCCGCAAATTATTTATAGACAATCTGCCACATTTAAAGATTCATTTCGTGCTGTGCTAGGCAAAGAACAATTTGCTATTGAAAACGACAGAGGCCACAAAGGATGGGACTGGAGCAGCTTTACCACATGGATGGAAAGCCCACATTTTTTTCATTTGTATTTTAACCCACGCTCATTTTTCATTATACCTAAAGATGCTTTTGAAGGCGATGAAGTGCACGAAGCACGTAAAATATTGGCCGCAAAAATTGTAAAAAAATAAATACAGTTTGGGTCTGTCGGCTGCAAACAAGAAGGGGCAGTGGTTCGGGCTATCCGCTGTACCTTCGCTACGCTTCGGTGCCGCTCCTATCCCGCAGCCTTTCATCTTTAGTTTTTCAATTGGGCAATAATGCAAGCGCTATATTTTTTTCGTAAATAGTTTTTATTGATATTTTTTAGAGAACATAATTACACAAATACTTTTTTGATTAATCAAATTTTTCACTAAAATTTTGTATCATTTATTTTCTAATATCAACCCTTCGGGGTTTGATTTTATGCTTCTATAAATTTCTATAGTAATATCATCCCTTTGGGATTGGCAAAGCCTGAAAGGCTGGCATTAATATAGAAAATGCAATTGTAATTTAGCAAACCCCGAAGGGGTGACATTACTTTAATTTTTTTTATTTGCTTTGTAATAAAGCGAAAACATTATTACTGGCAAACCCACCAATATTATTCTTCCATATTCAAAAAAATACCAAATACTCAAAAAAGAAAATACAACACCAAAAAATAAATACCAACTTCGCATATCGGCTTTATGTACTTCAAAACAATTGGCAATATCTTCTTTTGTATATCCTTCATTTATCAATTCATTTTTAAGCTCGCCTACAGGATAACCATTTTTTGTTTTCTTTTTTACTTCCGCTATTTTTTCGGCTGTTATCAAAATGAAAATATTTATTATAAAAATACAAAACATTCTTTCATAAATTACAGTATCAAATTTTATAAAATGCCCTTCATCAATTCATTTACAATAAACACCGAAAAGCAAAATCCTTTTCCATTTAATA
The DNA here is from genome assembly GCA_043733065.1 of Ferruginibacter sp. GTDB lineage: Bacteria > Bacteroidota > Bacteroidia > Chitinophagales > Chitinophagaceae > Ferruginibacter. Next base: position 4,744 of record JAYTGY010000231.1, on the reverse strand, counting down.
TTCCTGCTGTACAGTTTGCCAAAAATATTGAGTTGAATAAAGGCGTTACTATTTTTGTGGGCGATAATGGCAGCGGCAAATCTACCCTGCTAGAAAGCATTGCTTACAAACTTAATTTTCCATTAATAGGTGGTGGTATAAAGCATCATGAACGCTCTGGCTTTGAAGCATCGGAAATGATAGAACCATTTTTAGAAATAAACTGGAAGCGAGAAACTTTTAAAGGTTTCTTTTTTAGAGCAGAAGATTTTAGTGATTTTGTAAACTCTGTAGAAAACGAAAATAAAAAAATTGCATTAGACTTAATTGACCTAAAAGGCCAAGTGGATGATAGCATTATTGATAGAATGAGCGAAAGTATGAATTTTAATTTGCGTGAAATGCGTAAAACCTATGGCTCAAATATGCAAGCGTATTCGCATGGTGAGGCATTTTTAAAAATACTGCAAACCCGTATTGGCGATAAAGGTATTTTTTTATTAGATGAGCCTGAGGCGGCTTTGTCTCCATTAAAACAATTATCACTCATATCTCTTATAATAGAAATTGTAAAAATGAAAAATGCTCAATTCATTATTGCTACACACTCGCCCATACTCATGGGCATACCAAATGCAACATTATACGAAATACAAGAAGACGCTATGAAGCAAGTGGAATATAGAGATACAGATCATTACAGAATTACAAAAACGTTTTTAGATAATCCGGATTATTATTTGAGGCATTTGTAAAAAACGGATGCCAACTTTTTAAAAGTTGGCATCCGTATTTTACAGGTTTCGTTCTAGGTGTCAATAAAAGATGAATAATGGTATATCGATGAAGTGAGTGACATCCCGAAATTTCGGGACTGCCCATAGCTATTGTATTAGCTTGGTAAATAAACAAAGCGCAGCTTTTTATTTACCAATAGAAAAAAAAATTATTTTTATAAAAATAAAAAAGGCTCTCTCGCAATGAGAAAGCCTTTTTTAGTTTAGTTAATTTTTTTTATTGAGGAACTACTGCACTTACTAATTTGTGATGAACCATAATTGATGATGCTCCGCCATAATCGTTGTAGCTTACACTTTCAATTAAGCCAACACCCTTTGCCATGTATTGATCTATGTGCATGTATGGTGTAGTACCATATGTTGCACAAGTAATATTTTGGCGTATTTCTATAACATCATTATATGTTACGCCAGATACTGTTCTAGATGTTCCTTTAGCAATAATTTTATAATCATTTATTTCATTAGCGCTATTTGCTAGTGCTAATACATCTGTCCATGTAGCACCAACTGGCTCATTAGACTTTACGATTGTAAATTTATAATAAGGGGTTGTTGTGTTTGTTTGTATATTTTCATTTAAAACAATTTGTGATAATACACCATTTGTACTATTGTAATAAATGGCTTGCGCACTTATTCCTTTTATTTTTTGATATGTTTTATTTTCAATGGTTGTATCGCCTACATAGTTTAATGTGTAGTTATTTGCAGCGCCAAGGTCGGTGCCTGTGGCTATTGCGCCTCTTGTATCTGTGTAATGATATTGTGAGCCTGTACATACAGGAAAATACGGACTGGCTTTACAATTGTTTACACCAAGTGCATTAGTATTGTTTGTTGTGTTTGTTTGTGGTAATGCACCATATTCTGCACTAAAATCTTTTTGGCAAGAAGTGAGTAAGGCAACAGCAGCAAGGGCTGTAATAAATCTGATTTTCATAAAATGTTAGTTGGTTTTTAAAGCAGTTGCAATTGGATTTTTTTTAATTACAGCTTGCTGCGCTATAAACTCTTTTTTAAAAACATTATTGTGCAAAACAACTTCAAATATGCAAAAATCATAGGAATACTAAGGCTTGTAGAAGAATGGCTACCATGATAAAATGAGAAAAAGCGAAAGTGAAATTCTTTAATTTTCTACATTATGCAGCCGATAAAAGCTAAGCAATCTTTATATTTGCAGCTATGGCAAACGAAGCAAACAATTTCGCAGAGATAATTTCTCATTGTAAAGAATACGGATACATTTTTCAGAGTAGCGAGCTATACGATGGGCTTGCGGCTGTGTACGATTATGGGCAAATGGGTGCGCAACTCAAAAAAAACCTACGAGATAGCTGGTGGAAAAGCATGACCCAATTAAACGAAAATAATATTGTAGGAATTGATGCGGCTATTTTTATGCATCCAACTGTATGGAAGGCGAGTGGGCATGTGGATAGTTTTAGCGACCCAATGATTGATAATAAAGACAGCAATAAAAGATATAGGGTAGATCATTTGATTGAGGGATTTGCAGAAACTTTGGAAACTGCTGCCAGTGAAGCTTTGCTTGCACAAATGGATGCTTTAATTGCTGCTAGTGATTATGCCGGGTTAAAAAAATTGATAGAAGACAACAATATAAAATGCGCCGTAAGTAAAACCTGTAATTGGACAGATATTCGTGAGTTCAATTTAATGTTCAACACAAAAATTGGTGCATTGGCAGATGAAGCAGATACCATTTATTTACGCCCCGAAACAGCACAAGGTATTTTTGTAAATTTTTTGAATGTGCAAAAAAGTGGAAGAATGAAAATACCATTTGGTATTGCACAAACCGGTAAGGCTTTTAGAAACGAAATTGTGGCTCGCCAGTTTATTTTTAGAATGCGAGAATTTGAACAAATGGAAATGCAATTCTTTGTACGCCCTGGTTCGCAAAAAGAATGGTATAACTATTGGAAAGAAACTCGTAAAGCTTGGCATGAGAGTATTGGTATTCCTGCAGATAAATTGCGTTTTCATGATCACGTAAAGTTAGCGCACTATGCAGATATGGCATTGGATATCGAATTTGAATTTCCTTTTGGTTGGAAAGAATTAGAAGGCATACACAGCCGTACCGATTATGATCTTACCCAACATGCTACATTTAGCAAAAAGAAAATACAGTATTTTGATAACGACCTAAACGAAGAAGGGAAACCATATGGCAACTACACACCATTTGTGGTAGAAACTTCTGTAGGGCTCGATCGTTTATTTTTAACAGTAATGAGCCTTGCATACCAAGATGAAAAATGGACTAAAGAAGATGGTACGCCAGATGGTAGAGTGGTTTTAAAAATACCTGCAAAATTGGCTCCTACAAAACTGGCTATTTTACCATTGCTTAAAAAAGATGGCTTGCCAGAAATTGCAAATGCATTAGCAAACGAATGCAAACAAAGTTTTCATTGTTTTTATGAAGAAAAAGATGCTATCGGAAAACGCTATCGTCGTATGGATGCGATTGGTACGCCATTTTGTGTAACGATAGATCATCAAACAAAAGAAGACAATACTGTAACAATAAGGTATAGAGATGATATGAGGCAGGAAAGGATTGCATTGAGTGAAGTGAAGGGGTTAATTGAAAAGTTGATTAGTTGATTTTGAATTTATAAAAGAAGGGAATGATTAATCGTTCCCTTTTTCTTCTACCCATACAACTCCGAGTGTACCGCCTTCTTATCATAACCCATTGCCACAATTTTTATTTTGGCTTCATCTATCATTGCTTTCCAACCGCAAAGCATAAACGATGCAGATGGGTTGGCATTGGCTTGTAAAATATTTTCATACACAGCATGCACATAACCGTGCGCACCTTCCCATTGCTCACGGCTAAGCGTGGGTATGTAATGAAAGCTTGGCATATTATCACTCAGTTCTTTCAATTCTTCAAAATAGAGCAAGTCTGCTTTTGTACGACAACCAAAAATTAGATAAATATTTTTATGCGAAAGGCTGAGCAATTTTATTTGGTGAGCCATGCTACGAAATGGTGCAATACCAGTGCCAGTGCAAATTAAAAACAAATCGTTTTCTAATGCATGCTCATGTAAGGTGAACACACCTACTGGGCCACGTACAATAATTTCAGAGCCCTCTTTTATTTCGTTAAATAAATATGTTGTACCTGCGCCGCCATCTAAATGTACTATGCATAACTCAAAAACATTAGTACCGTTTGGCCAACTTGCTATGGAGTAACTACGCAATCTTTTTGCTGGTTTTTCATCAATGGGTAAATCCATGGTTACAAATTGCCCAGGCTTAAAATCGAAAGCCTCAGCCTCTGGCATTTGAATAAAAAAACGACGAGTATTGTAGGTTTGTTGCTCTATGCGAATAACAGTTGCGGTACGCCAAGGTTGTAGCATGTGGTAAGTTTTATGTAAGATAAGGTTTTTGGAGAATTAATGATGTAAAACAAAATTATTAATTCTCTTACCTACTTCTAAACCACTTTGATTTTATTATACCCGTTTCTTTGCAACATCAGGGTGTCTTCTTCCATGCACAATGGCAATTATAACAATTCTATTTTCAACATCATCAATATAAAAGTGGATAGTGTATGGGAAAATTGGAGGATGAGCAATACGTATATTTTTATAACGAATGGCATAAGCCTTAGGCCATTCGAGCAATTTTAGAATGCTTTTTTCAATAGCCTCCACAAATCTTTTTTCTAATTTTTCGTTTGTTGATTTATACCAAAGTCTAGCCTCTTTAATATCTATTTCTACTTCATCAAAATAAAATATTGATTAAGCCATTTAAAATTCTTTATGCATTGCTTCAAAAAGGTTTTCAATTGGCTTCAATCTTTGTGGATCTTTTGCAATAGCCTCAAGTCTGGTATCAATAATATCTTTTTGCCATTGAGGTAATTCTTTGCTTAGGTTATTAATATCAGGGTAAGTACTTTC
>JAYTGY010000230.1:0-5639 GCA_043733065.1 Ferruginibacter sp. | reverse complement strand
AGATTTGGCATATCAACCATTGGAAGTGTAACTCTATTTACCGTAAGCATCACAACCCTATTTACTTTTACGGTACTATTGGCTTCGGGAAATTGTTTTAAAACAGTACCCAGTTTTGCAGTATCTACATAAACTGAATCTTGCACAACTACAGTAAACCCTTTGCTCTCCAATAATTTTATGGATTCTATTGTTGACTGATTTAAAACTTTTGGCACAGTCAAATACTCGCCATGTTTTGTGATTACGCCAAGCATTTGTAAAAATCCCCAAATCAACAAAAGCGTTAATAAAATGATTACAAATACGTTTACAAAAAAATGTCTGCGGGTTATAAATTTAAACACTATGGTTATTTTTTGATTTCTAAAAGATGCAATATAAGCATCACAACAAACATTCTTCTATTAATGATGTATAAAATTCTTGTAAATTACTTCCTGCAGCTACTACTTGCTGCGGAACAATACTTGCAGCACTTTGCCCCGGCACAGTATTTATTTCCAACATATAAGGTGCATTGTTGGTTTCGTTATATATAAAATCTATCCGAACTACGCCTTTACAATTAAAAACTTTGTAAATTTTCTTTGCTGCATTTCGTATTTTCTCTGCTTTATCTTCGGGTATATTTGCAGGTGTTGTCTCTTCACTTTTACCTTCATATTTTGCCTCAAAATCGAAAAACTTATTTTTTGTACTTACTTCCGTCATCGGAAGTGTGGTTATTTGCCCTTTGGTTTTATACACACCAATGGTAAATTCTCTTCCTTCTATAAACTCTTCTACCAATACTTGCTCATCTTCTTTAAATGCTTTTTGCAAAGCTGGCGCCAATTCTTCAGCAGTGTCAACCTTACTCATACCAATACTGCTGCCGCCGTTATTTGGTTTTACAAAAACGGGCAAACTAATTTGTTGTAAAATATTATCTGTAGAAATATTATCGTTACTAAAAAGATGTACCGATTTTGCAACATTAATTCCAGCAAAAGCCGCTACCGCCACGGTGTATCGTTTATTGAATGTAAGTGCAGATGTAGCAGCATCGCATGAAGTGTATGGAATTTTTAAACAATCAAAATAACCTTGCAGTTTTCCATCTTCGCCAGGTGTGCCGTGTAAGCCTACAAGCACTGCATCAAATGTTATTTTATTTCCATCAACGGTTATTGAAAAATCATTTTTGTCAACATTTATCTTTTCTCCATTTGCCGTTTCGTAAAACCATCCATCAGGATGAATATCTATTAAATAGCAATCCCATTTATTGGTATCAATATTATTTTTTATAGTAGTTGCGCTTTTGTAAGATATTACAGACTCGCCAGAATAACCACCAGTAACTAAAGCAATTTTTTTGCGCATTATATTTTTTTATTAAAATTATTTTTTAAGGCTTCTTTGCACATTTTCCTATTTGCACATTTGCATATTTTCTCATTTGCCCATTTACTCCAGCCCTTCATTAGCACTTTGCAAAATAAACTTCCATTTACCATCATCTTGCTTTTTCCAAATGCTTACATACGTACCGTAAAAGACCGTATCTTTTGTAGAAGGTTGTAATAAATATGTACCAAATGTGTAACCCAATTCTCCAGAAACAGCTACCGTAGCATCGTTCGGCTTCCATGTCATGGTGTAGCCTTCATCTTTTAAACCTATGATGTAATCAACAGCATCTGCACCAGCTATTGGAATTACATTTGGTCTAAGCAATACGCCATTACTGTCTATGTATTCTAAAAATGCATTTTTCATTCCTTTCTCTGCACTCATATTTGAAAATGCATTGTCGGCATTCATCAATGCAATTTTATCTTTTTCGTTAGCAACAGCATTGTTTCTTTTTGGAAAAAAACATCCAGATAAAGAGAATAATAAAAAAAATAAAATTAGAAATTGTACACGTTTTTTCATCAGAACAAGTTAATAAAAAACTTTAATATGCAGGTACTAAAAAGCGAAAGTGGCACATTTAAAATTTTCGCAGTTTGCAAATAGGGTTGTCAACCTTTGTGCAGTATATTTATTTTGAAATTACCAATTAAGGTTGACAACCCTTGCGAAAATTTTAAATGCACCCAGCGAAAGTATGCCAACACACTTTCGACAAAAAAAATTTTTATTAAATATGCATACGGTTTTTCTTATCCATTAACTGATCTACTGTTTCTTTATAATCCTCATCGGGCACGCAACAATCAACAGGGCATACAGCAGCACATTGTGGCTCTTCATGAAAGCCTTGGCACTCGGTACATTTGTTGGTTACAATGTAATAAATATCCGATTCTACTGGCGCATTGCGCTTATCTGCATCTATTACGGTTCCATCCATTAATGTAAAAGCACCTTTTATGCTTGTACCATCGGATATTGCCCACTCTACGCCACCTTCGTAAATAGCGTTATTAGGACACTCGGGTTCGCATGCCCCGCAGTTTATACATTCATCTGTTATTTTAATTGCCATCGTTGTAAATTTGTTGCAATTTAATAAGAACCAAATGAACGTACAAGAAAGAATTGAAATAATGGTAAAAGCTGGGGAATACCTAAAAGCTGAGTCTGAAGATTGGAAAACCACAAAAGAACAAGCAAGCTATAAAAATGGATGGTTTACACCAGAGTTTATACAACATGCTACCTTACAAATTGCCAATAATTTTCTTACTAAAGAAGCGCTGCAAAAATGGGTGGCACATTATCATATCGATGATAATATTCAACCCAAAAACGTAGGCATTGTTATGGCAGGAAACATACCAATGGTGGGCTTTCACGATATGTTGAGTGTTTTTATAAGTGGGCACTACTCCACCATAAAACTATCGAGCAAGGATGATATTTTACTGAAGCATTTGATAAAATATTTATATACTTTAGATAACGAAATACAGAACCACATTTCGTTTGCGGACATGCTAAAAGGTTGCGATGCATACATTGCTACTGGCGGCAATAGTGCTGCAAAATCGTTTGAAGAATATTTTGGCAAATACCCCAATATTATTCGTAAAAATAGGACTTCTGTTGCCATTTTAACAGGAAATGAAACGCCAGAACAACTAAAAAAACTATCGGATGACGTGCATTTATACTTTGGATTGGGTTGCAGAAACGTAACCAAAATATACGTTCCCGAAGGATATGACTTTTTGCCTTTGCTACAATCTTTTGAGGATTACAAATGGTTTGGAGACCACCACAAATACAAAAATAATTACGATTACAACCTTTCTATTATTTTACTAAACAATGTTTATTACATGACCAATGAAGCTACCCTATTGGTAGAAAATAAAGGGATATTTTCGCCTATAAGCCAATTGTTTTATGAATATTATACCGATTTGCATCTTACCAAAAACAACTTACAGCAAAACGACGATGTACAGTGCATTGTAGGAAATGATTTTGTGGCATTTGGCGAAGCACAAAATCCTAATTTGTTTACGTATGCTGATGGTGTGGATACGATGGGGTTTTTGTTGGGGTTGTAAGAATATTTACAAAAAAACATGAAAACAATATCTTTTATTTTTTTAGTAAGCACGCTATTTTTTAGTTGTAAACCAAAAGCTAAAAATAGGCTTACCCAATCTATTTTTATTTTTAAAGATAAAGATGGGGTTTATGAATACAACCCATTAAAAAATAAAGAGCAACTTATTTTTAAAGCAACAAATGAACAACTTTTTTTAAATGAGCTTTGCGAATTTAATAATGATACAATACTAATACCAATAAAGGAGAAATATAGTAATGGTTTAAGCTATACAATGAATTATTATTCTGTAGCAAATAATAATTTAAAAAATTGGTTAAGTAAACAAATTATTTATTCAACAAAAAATCGTGATGATACACTTGTAAATATTAAAACCTTTTATTTTAACGAGAATAAAAAAATATTAGCCATAACAGATTCTATAAAGCCATTTAAGGGGTTTGGATATGAGGCAAAGGAATCTATTTTTGGAGATAATTGGAATTCTGCTTTTTCAATTTCTACAGTAAAGCAAAAATCTGTAAGTTCTTATGAAGGCAGCCTATTTCTAATTGAGAGAAATGATACAACTGCATTATTAAAATATTATGGACATTTTAGCAGAAAAATTCAAAGTGGTTATTTAGAGCCTAAATTAGCTCCTTCACAAGATTATGCAACTTTTTTAGACGCTTCAGAATTAGATTTTTTTGATACAACAAAAAAAATAACATTAAATAAAATCAATTTGGAATCGAAAATGGTTACGAAAATAAAGGAAGGTATTTTTAGTGATATTCAATTTTCGAAGGATGGTAAATTTATTTTGTATAAAAGAAACGAAAAAGATCATGAAAATAATACTTGGTCATCAGATATTTATTACATGGATCTGGAATCTTTGGAAGAAATCAAAATTAGTAATGGTTTTAATGCCATTTGGAGACCATAATACATAAATCGTAATTGCTTAAAAAATTGTAATTTTATTGTGCGAAAAAAGCATCTACGAAACCCTTCCTAATTTATTGTTAAATAGGTTTTGTGGTAAATAGCAATTTGTCAGTATATCGTTACTTTGTTTTGCAAAGGCATACAATTTGATGGTATGCTTATATTGATTAATAAAATTTAAAAACAAGAAGAAAATGAAATTTAAACAAATCGCATTTACTGTAGCTATTAGTGCTATTACCACATTAGGTGTAATTTGGGGCTATGGCAAGTATGTAAAAAACAGCAACACTGTTGGTGGTCAGTTAACAGGCAATGTGCCAGCTAACTATTCTAAACAAACAGGCTTTATGGATGGTGCTACACCGCCTGGAGCAGTTGATTTTACTGTTCCTGCACAAGCAGCCACGCCAGCGGTAGTGCATATAAAAACAAAAACAAACGCAAAACAAATTTCTAATAACCTGCCAAAAAATCAGCGTCAGCAAAATCCTTTTGGAGATTTATTTGGCGATGATGATATGTTTCAACAATTTTTTGGTAGAGGAAACAATAGCATACCAGAGCAAAGAGCATCTGGCTCTGGCGTACTCATAAGCGAAGATGGATACATTGTTACCAACAACCACGTAGTAGCCAATGCAGACGAAATAATGGTAACCTTAAACAACAAAAAAACATACAAGGCAAAAGTTATAGGTACAGACCCTGCGTATGATTTGGCAGTAATAAAAGTAGAAGCTGCTGGCTTGCCATATTTAATTTATGGCAACTCCGACGATGTAAAAATTGGGCAATGGGTATTGGCTATTGGTTATCCGCTAAACCTTGAAACTACAGTAACTGCGGGCATTATAAGTGCAAAAGCAAGAAGCCTTGGTTTAAATAAAGATAAAAATGGCAGTGTAGGTGGTGGTGTAGAATCATTTTTACAAACAGATGCTGCGGTAAACATGGGCAATAGTGGTGGCGCATTAATAAATACCGATGGAAAAATTGTAGGTATCAATTCTGCCATTGCATCTCCTACAGGATATTACTCTGGATATTCTTACGCCATACCTGTAAACATTGTAAAAAAGGTTGTTGACGATATTATAAAATTTGGTACCGTACAGCGTGCATACATAGGCATACAATATGTACCAGCAAGCGATTTGAGTGATGAAGAAAAAAAGATGGCAAAAAT
>JAYTGY010000229.1:0-12807 GCA_043733065.1 Ferruginibacter sp. | reverse complement strand
GTATCGCAAGCAGGGCCTACGGTTGCTACTATCTTTGTTCTTTTTTGAGAATGGGCAAGCCCCGCTTCTCTATCCATACCTGCGTGCAGGTATTTTTCTAAATTTTTTGACATAATTATTTTTTAAATTCTTTTTACTGTTTATTATTTTGCTTCGCATAAAGTTATTTACCACTACGTGTTCCTATTTTAGTAGAGAAGGCTCAAAGACAATAAGTTTTAAAAGCTTCGCTTTTGTTTTTTGCTTCGCAAAGTTTTATTGCCGAAAAGTCGGTAAGGCGTTTTATCATTATTTTGTTGTGCTTTTAGATAAGAATAAGGCGGAAAGAAAAAATGCTTTGCATTTTATAAACTCCAAAATAAACTCACATACTAATCAACAATGTAACAATTAAACCATTCACCAATCTTCAGGAACCTTGAACCTTAAACTTTGAACCTTGAACTTTTCCTACGTCGCCAGTATCTTCACAATCTTCATCCATTCCTCACCAATCCTTTGTTTTCTTTTTACGGCTTCATCTAAAGGAATATAATGCATCTTATTATTTACAATGCCTACAAATACATTATATCGTTGTTCCATAAAACACTCTACTGCTTGATATCCCATTCTACTTGCAATTACTCTATCAAAACAACTTGGCGAGCCACCTCGTTGTATATGCCCAAGAATACAAACACGAAGATCTAATTTTGGAATTTCTTTGTGCAACATTTTTGCCAATTCATCTGCCCCACCAAAATCATCTCCTTCTGCTACTACAATAATGTTTACAAGTTTTTTTCTTTTTTCTTTTTCTTTAAATGCTGCAACTAGGTCTTTTATATTTGTCTTTTTTTCTGGTATAAGAATATGCTCTGCACCGGTAGAAATACCGCTATGTAATGCAATATAACCAGCATCTCTACCCATTACTTCTATAATAAAAAGTCTATCATGCGCATCTGCAGTATCTCTTATTTTATCAATAGCTTCTACGGCTGTGTTTACGGCTGTATCAAAACCAATAGTAAAATCTGTACCAGCTATATCTTTATCAATCGTACCTGGTAAACCAATGCAAGGAATATCATATTCATTACTGAAAATTTGCGCACCTCTAAAACTACCATCACCGCCAATTATTACTAAGCCTTGTATGCCGTGTTTTTTAAGATTAGCATGTGCTTTTTTTCTGCCTGCAACAGTAAAAAATTCTTGACACCTACTTGTTTTTAAAATAGTTCCTCCACGTTGTATTATGTTTGCTACACTTCTGTTTTCTAGTTTTTGTATATCACCGTCCACCATGCCGCTGTAGCCACGCATAATGCCATATACTTCCATACCATGGTAGTTGCCAGTACGCACTACTGCTCGTACTGCAGCATTCATTCCTGGGCTATCGCCACCGCTTGTAAGCACACCAATTTTTGTAATTTTCTTTTTCATTTATGTCCTATTCTATTTTAAATTAATTTTTTATTTTCATTTTTACGGATGCCAACTTTTAAAAAGTTGGCATCCGTAAAAATGAATTACATTCTCTGAGGCACTCCTGCACCCAACAACTCCATCCCACTTTTTAAAATATTACTCGTCAACATGGCCAATTGTAAACGCAATTGTTTTTTTTCTTCACTCTCTGCATTGGCAATAGACAATTCAGCATAAAAAGAATTAAACGATTTTGCTAAATTGAAAATAAATATAGCAATTTTTGATGGATCTAATTCCTTTGCAGCTTCTAATATTACGCTAGGAAATTGTTCAGCTGCCACTAAAATTTCTTTTTCATTTTTTAATAATGAGGTAGAAATTTGTTTGCTATTGTCAAATGTTTCTTTTCTTAAAATACTTTTTATTCTAGCATACGTGTATTGTACAAATGGTCCTGTAAATCCATGGAAATCTATGGATTCTTCTGGGTTAAAAATCATTTTCTTTTTAGGATCTACACGAAGCAAATAAAACTTCATAGCACCTAAACCTATTGTTCTGTAAAGTTGTACTAATTCATCGGCTGTAAAATCTTTTACTTTGCCAAGTTCTTCCGTATGCCTTTTAGAAGTGTTTATCATTTCCTCCACCAAATCATCCGCATCCACCACGGTTCCTTCACGGCTTTTCATTTTGCCACTTGGCAGTTCTACCATACCGTAAGATAAATGATGTATAGCATCTGCAGAAGCTACACCTAGTTTTTGAGCAATCAGCTTCAACACTTTCATGTGGTAATTTTGCTCATCGCCAATTACATAAATACTTTCGTCTATTTTATACTCTTCATATTTTTGTTGTGCAAGGCCAATATCTTGTGTAATGTACACACTGGTGCCATCTTTACGCAGCACTAATTTTTCATCTAACCCATCCGCCGTTAAATCTATCCATACACTGCCGTCTTCTTTTTTTACAAACACATGTTTATCTAAACCGAGCTGTACAATTTTTTTTCCTAAAAGGTAGGTATTGCTTTCATAGTATGTTTTATCAAAATCGCTTCCAATATTTTTATAGGTTACAGCAAAACCTTCATACACCCAACTGTTCATCGTTTTCCAAAGTTCCATTACTTCTGATTTTCCAGCTTCCCAGTCAAATAACATTTGTTGTGTAGCCTTCATTATTGGCGCTTCTTTCTCCGCTTCTTTTTCTGTCATTCCTTTTAACACCAGTTCAGCAATTTGGCGTTTGTGTTCATCATTAAATTTTACATAGTATTCACCTACAAAATGATCGCCTTTTGTATTTGTACTTTGCGGAGTAGTACCATTTGCAAACATTTGCCAAGCTATCATACTCTTGCAAATATGCACACCTCTATCGTTTACAATACAGCTTTTAAAAACTTCGTAGCCACATGCTTTTAAAATTTCTGCTACAGACCATCCCAAAAAATTATTTCTTAAATGCCCAAGGTGAAGTGGTTTATTGGTATTGGGAGATGAATATTCTACCATTACTTTTTTACCATTCATTGGGTGTTTGCCAAAACATATATCGTTGTAATTTTTGTGTAGCAATTGCAACCAAAAATCATCGGCAATAGATAAATTTAAAAACCCTTTTATGATATTGAAACCTGTAAATAATGTTGGGTTATTTTTTAGTAAATCGTTGCCCAATTCTTCCCCAAGTGCATCAGGACTTTTGCCAGTTTTTTTTAATAAAGAGAAAAGTACCACAGTATAATCGCCTTCAAATTCGGGCTTGGTAAGATTTATTTGAAAATCTTTTTCGGTAAATGCTTGGTTGTAAAGATTATTTAAACTGTTTACAGCTGCCGCTTGCAGGCTTTGTACAATGCTCATATGCTCAAATGTACTAAAAACAAATGTTTTTTTCTAATAGAAAATAGCGAAGGATGTAAAGTTGATGAAAAATTGATTTTGCAATCGGTTGTGGAACGCTTAAATAGTTCATATAAAATATAGTTGTAGTATTTAATGGTTCTTCGGATTATTTACTGGAATTATAGTATAAGCTTAAACCTTAGTAGAAAATTACGAGACTTTTGGATTAAACCTTATTACCTTATTTACCTGGTTAAAAACTTAGTATGATAAGGTAATAAGGTTTTGACCAGTAATACTAAATTATATTTCTACTAAGGTTTAAGCCATCTAAATTTTTTAGTATCATTTTTTTAAAATTAAGCACAAAAGTTTTACATTTGAATATCTTGACAAAGGAAGAAACCATAAAAAAATTGAATAAGTCTAAAGTACCAATTATTGTTTTAGACAAAAAACTTGAAAAGCTTAGAGGGAAAGTATTGTTTCCTGAAAAACTTAAAAGAGCGAACGAAATTTTGGCTAAGACAGGATTGCCAAAAATGATAAAAAAGTAGCAAAAGGATTTCTACTTAACTTTTTCATAGGTTAAATGCTATCTGTATTTTGAATAGATTTATTAAATATTCCTGTCCCATTCTGTACGAATTTTATTGATGCGATTTTCAAATTTCTCCCCCTCTTCTTTATTCAAAATTCCAAAAAAATCGGAAGGCTTTTTTTTAGACAACACTTTAGAAGGAGTCATTTTTATTTCTTCATTAATATAAAATAATACATGTACTTCTTTACCAATGTAATCATTGGGTAATGAAACTGCCATATCAAAACTGCTTTCTCTTGGCCTTACGATAGTTTGTACCATGTGTTTAAGTTTATTTCAAAGTTAATGCTTTGTTATGTAAAATTCTGTTACAAGATTTGAAATACTTAAAAAATGGTAGCGCTTGAACAATAAGATTACAAAAGTTTAAACTGTTTTTGCAATCGTGTGTTGGCATAAAAAAACCTCCGTTTTTGGCGGAGGTTTTAAGAAAGTATATTAATGTATTACAACTTAGTTACATTATCCAATAATATGTAAACATATTTTGGAAATTGTCCTATACGGAAATAACCTTTACCTTCTTTTAAGGTAGCAGTTATATCATTTGTAAATGGATAATTAGTTACATTAAAAGTTGCAGCAGGCCCATTAAAATAATTGTATAAATTATTTGTATTTGTAGTACCTATGGATGCATTTGCAGCAGTTATGTATGAAATAGCTGGACCTCCATCTTGTCTAGAAAAGAAAGCCAAAGTATCTTTTCCTGTAATACCAGTGTAGCCAGCTAAGGTTAGATTACCATTCAATAAACTTTGAGCTTCTCCAAAACTATTTCCATTGTTGAAAACAATTGTAAATTCAGCTTTTGTAATAGAAGCAGTAGCAATAGTAGTTCTGGATGCATCTATTTTTCCAATAAGTTTATATGTTTCTGAGGGAGCTAAATCTGCCTTCTTTTTGTCGCAAGAAGTAAGTAGCATACTTGAAAACATCATGCCAACTGCTGATATAGAAAGAATATATTTTTTCATTTTGTTTATTTTATTTTTCTTTAAATGTATTAATTCTATTTTAGTTAAAAATGTATCTTAAACCAAATTGCATATAATAAGTAGAACCTGTTGTAAGTACTGTTCTATAAGTAGATGTTGGTACATTCCCTGCAAAGTCAGAACCTAATTGAAAAGTTGGTTTAACTGTTGTAGAACCTGCTACAAGAGCAGCCACGTTAGTTGGAACCAAGATAGAGCCTCCATTTACTGAAAGTGATTTGAAAGCACCCCAATCTTTATTCACTAAGTTTCCAAAATTAAATACATCCAAACTAAATTGTATCGTATTTCTTTTTTTACCTACGTTTACAAAAACATCTTGCAATAATTTGAAATCTAGTTGGCTTCTAAAAGGATACTGACCTTCATTCCTTTCTGCGTATTGACCTTTATGCTTGCTCAAATATTTATCTTGATCTACATAAGCAAAGAAAGCATCTACTTGTTGTTGTGGAGTAAGTGTAACTGCTGAAGCCCCAGTACCAAATGTTTTGTTAGCAACAATGTAAGGCAATAATTCACTCGCATCTTTAGGAATATAAATTAAATCATTAAAGTTACCATCACGATTAAAATCAGTGGAATATTGGTATGAATATCTACCAGCAGAAGATCCTTCATAAAATAAAGATACTGTTGTACCAAAATGTTTAAGGTATTCTTTACGGTATGATACTGATGCGATGATTCTATTTGGAACAACAAAGCTAGCAGAACCTAACACTGGGTTATTAGCTCCATTAACATTTGGAGTGGATTGCCAGGCAGAACCAGGTTGATCACCACTACCATCAAATAAATTTGAAGCTATAGAACCTGTATAAGCTACCATTGCAGAAAACCCTTTTTTAAATAGTTTTTCTAATTTAGTAGTAAATGATGCATAATATCCTTTTTTACCATTTTTCAATACATATGTATTAAATGCAGATGTACCACCTGATGTTGGAAGACCAGCACCATTTAGCGTATTAATAAATTTCGCATTGGCTGCATTTGGATAAATTAATCTATTGTCCGCATATCCAGGAAATCCTAAAGCAGTAGGTGCTACTAAATTGGGATTATCGAATACAGCAGAATATAAGTCTTTGTTATAAACCCCTTCCATGGTTAATATCCAACCATTAGCAATTCTTTTGTCAAAAGCTAAACTAGCTTTAAATGCTTGAGGGAATCTAAAATCAGTTGATATTGCAGAAATTGCTGATGGAACAACTGTTCCTGCAGCAGGAACAGTAGCTGGAAGGTAAGCAGCAGGATTAGGATTAAATGGTCCTGGTACACCACCAGTTGTTGTACTATAAGCTTGTGTTACTTGGAGTAACCCTGCATCGCCAGATTGACTTACTATCCACACAAAAGGTATTTTACCAGTAAATATTCCAGCTCCTCCTCTAATTTGCAAAGAGCGGTCTCCCATTATATCCCAATTAAAACCAGCTCTTGGGGAAAACATAATACGTTGTTTTGGTAAGGCACCGGTATTTATTTTTTCTCCATTATTAAAAGTCATTGCTGCAATTAATGGATGTGTTTTTATTTCTTTTACATCTGGATATGTTGGCAAATCAGCACGTAAACCCAATGTCAATTTAAAGCGATCACTCGTAGAAATTTCATCTTGTACAAAAGCAGAATATTGTGCAAATTTAAAACTAGGAAATGCTTGTGCAAAACCCGGAGATAGTGAATATGTAATACCAAAGTTGCTTGGAAGTGCTCCAGTTTCAAAATCTTTCCAAGAATTAAAAGAGTAATAACTAGTGGCAGCACGCTGAAAACCATTAGTCGTCTTACTAAAATCTGCTTGTACACCAGCAGTTATTAAATGTTTATTTAGATTAATAGTAAAATTATCAAAGAAAGAATATGATTTCACTTTGCGAAGATTACCCAATGTAAATGGCTCATAACCAAAAGAGGTGAATGGCGTTAGTGGATTCGTTGAAGAACCTCCTACTAAACCAGTTCCGCTACTTAAAATATCTACAAATGGGAAAATAGCACTTTCAGAAGTTCTCGAATCATCTTGGTTGGTATAACTACCTCTCAATGTGTTGGTGAACCTTTTTCCAAAAGTAGAATTTAATTCAGCAGCTACAGAGTAGAAATTTGCTCCTTGAAAATAGTTGGCATTTCTAAACCACATCGCATTTTGACCAGAACGAGTACCAGTATAAGCAGTAGCAGTAATTCCAGAGATAGAAGTGCTAGGTGCATTAGGTGTTCCACCTTCTACCTGGTTGTAACGAACATTAAAACGATGATTTTTATTGATATTCCAATCTATACGACCTAAAATTTTGGTATTACCATTTTTAAGGGAGTAGTTATCAAACTCACCAGTTTCATAACCATATTTCGTTCTCAAATAATCACTAATATACTTTAGAGAATCTGCTGTAGGTCTTGCTACACCTGTATTTGTAGAGCTAAAAGGATTTCCAGAAGTAGCTGCTACCCTTGTTTGCAAAATAGTTGGTCTATCTTCTGTTTCATAACTACCAAAAAAGAATAATTTATTTTTGATAATTGGTCCACCAAAACGAACACCATATTGTTGGTAATTGAAAGATTGTCTTGTAACATTCACCTTACCTACTTTTTCACCTTGCTCATTACCACTTCTAAAATATTTATAAACTGAACCTGAGAATTGGTTTGTACCAGCTCGAGTAACTGCATTTAAAGAACTACCTATAAAACCAGATTGGCGAACATCGAATGGAGTAAGACTTACAGATATTTGATCTATCGCATCTAAAGAAATTGGAGAACCATTAGCTGGTAAGTTTGTTCCAATACCAAAGTTGTTATTAAAATCCGCACCATCTACCGTTACGTTATTTTGACGATAGTTACCACCACCAACAGATGAACCGTTAGATTGAGGTGTTAAACGAGTAATATCATTCAAACTACGAGTAATAGTTGGGAGGCGTTGAATTTCTGCACGTCCAATACTCGTAGAAGCGCCAGTTCGAGTAGAATTTATAATTGGATTTTTTAGCGGTTTTGAAGTAACAACAACTCCAGTAAGCTCAGTATTGCTCTTTACCAATTTTGGCTCTAAAACAGTTACATCTGCCAATTGAAGATATACATCATCAAAAGTTTGAGCTGCATGGCCAACATAGGTTACGGTAATGGTGTAAGGACCACCAGAGCGCATGTTAGAAATGTTGAAACGCCCGCCAGCTGCAGAAGCTGCGCTATAGCGAATATTTGACGGAGTATATACCGCCGATACAGAAGCACCAGAAAGGGGTTTCCCTTCATCGTCTTTTACAACACCCGATAAACTACTCGTTGTTACTTGCGCCTTCATCATAAAAGGCATAGCAAACATTGCTATAATAATAGGAATGATTTTTTTTATTTGCATATTAGTTCTGTTTTATGGCGCAAAGAAACTAAATCTTTGGCTAATTAAGTGAAGTTTTATTAACAAGTTATTATGAAATTTGTAATTCTTTGTAATATAATCGTAAAATAAAACTAAAAGTTGCTTTTCGAATAGCGAAATAGTTGGCTAAATCAACAATATAACACGGTAACTTTGCAAAAAAAACGCATGTTGAATAGTATTGAGGAAGCCTTAAAAGATATACAAGCCGGTAAAGTAATAATAGTGGTGGACGATGAAGATAGAGAAAACGAAGGCGATTTTGTAACTGCTGCAAGAAATGTAACGCCTGAAGTAATCAATTTTATGAGTACTCATGGGCGTGGACTTATATGTGCTGCCATTACGGAGCAGCGATGCGTAGAGCTTGATTTGCAACCCATGGTGAGCAACAATACCTCTTCGCACGAAACAGCTTTTACAATAAGTGTAGATTTAATAGGTGATGGATGTACAACTGGTATTTCTGCACACGATCGTTCTAAAACTGTGCTTGCCCTTATTAATCCAAACACAAAGCCCGAAAACCTGGGACGTCCTGGGCACATTTTTCCATTAAGAGCAAAAAATGCAGGCGTGCTTAGGCGTGCAGGGCATACAGAAGCTACTATTGATTTGGCAAAGCTCGCTGGTTTTGAGCCCGCAGGTGCATTGGTAGAAATAATGAACGAAGATGGAAGCATGGCTCGTTTACCACAATTAGAAATAATTGCTGCAAAATTTAATTTGAAAATTATTTCTATCAAAGATTTAATTGCTTACAGATTAAAACATGAAACACTTATTAAAGAAGAAGTGCGTGTAAACATGCCAACAAAATATGGCAATTTTGAATTGTGTGCATTTACACAAATAAATACTGGCGAAGTACATCTTGCTATAAAAAAAGGAAGCTGGAAAAAAGACGAACCCGTGCTTGTTCGGGTACATAGCAGTTGTGTTACTGGCGATATTCTTGGTTCGCTCCGCTGCGATTGTGGAGAACAATTGCATAGCGCTTTGCAAATTATAGAGACAGAAGGAAAAGGTGTTGTATTATATATGAATCAAGAGGGAAGAGGTATTGGCTTACTAAATAAATTGAAAGCTTATAAATTGCAAGAGCAAGGTAGAGATACTGTAGAAGCAAACCTAGAACTTGGCTTTGGTAGCGACCAAAGAGACTATGGCGTAGGTGCACAAATATTAAGAGCACTCGGTGTTTCTAAAATGAAATTGATGAGCAATAACCCTCGTAAACGTGCAGGTTTGTTGGGTTATGGCTTAGAAATTGTTGATACGGTAGCCATAGAAATGAAACCAAACGAACACAACGAAAAATATTTATTTACAAAAAGAGATAAATTAGGGCATGATATTTTGGAAGGAAAATAATTCAATTAATAATTATGAATTAATAATTAATAATTTTTTCAACTCACTAGCATGTTAGAAATAGCTTAGAAACATTGCATTGAAAATAATCTTAAATCTTACATCTTCTATCTAAGATCTAATTGCCACCACCGGATCTAACTTTGCCGCTTGCCTTGCAGGAATAATGCCAGCTAAAATGCCAACTACTATACAAATAATTACTGTTGCTATCATTAATGGGATAGAAATAAATACTGGAAAATGAAGTGGGCCAGATAAAACCAAAGTAAGTAACCACACAAAAAATAATCCGATTGCTCCGCCGATAATGCACATCAGTGCGGCTTCCATTAAAAACTCTAACAATATAGAAGAACTTTTTGCACCAATCGCTTTTTTTAAACCGATTATTGATGTTCTTTCTTTTACAGTTACAAACATAATATTGGCAATGCCAAACAAACCAACAATAAGACTAATACCGCCTATAAAACCACCAACAATATTTAAGGTGCCAAAAAATTCTGAAATACTTTTGCTAAATGCTTCCACACTATTCAACGAAAAATTATCTTCTTCTCTTGGGCTAAGTCTTCTTATTTGTCGCATGATACCTTTCAGCTCATCCATAAGCGCATCGGTTGAAACAGCATTTTTTCCTTTTACAATTAATACTGTTCCACTATTTTTTTCATCAAATATTTGTCTGCAAAATTTGTAGGGCATCATTATACAATTATCATAATCCCAACCAATAAAATTTTTACCTTCTTTTTTTAATACACCCACAATGGTCATCATTTTTCCTTTTACTGCCACTTGTTTTCCTTCTGCTCTTTGAGCTTCGCCAAATAATTTTTCGGCATTTTCAAAACCTATTACACATACACTACTTGCATTGCTAAATTCCGATGCAGAAAAATACCGTCCCGTCATAAACGATAATGGCTGTATCTCCGTCTGCGCTTCATTTACACCATACACCGATACATTTTGTAGCTTATCATCTTTGTGCGATAAATTACCGCCAGTTTGCATCAAAAAAGTAATATTTTCTGTAAGTGCCGAGCGTTCTTTTATCATGTCTTGCTCTTCATATTTCATCACTGGTCGAGCCTTCATTTTCCACCAAGGTTTATCGGGGCCACCACTATAATCCCATTTATCTATGTAAATGGTATTGTTGCCTAAGCTGCTTACTTCGTTTTGTATATTATGCTCCAAACTATTTACCGTAGCCAATACACCAATAATACAAAATATACCAAACGCAACACCCGTAAGGCTTAGCGCTGTTCTCGTTTTATTTACACGCAGCTCTTGAAACGTTAACCGCAATGAGTTTGCTAATATGCTAAGCATTTTTGCCATGTGTCAAAGTTAGGAATTAAAAATGTGCAGTACTCCCCAATGAAATACTTAAAATACCGTTTATACTTTTTTTGTCCAAACAAAGAAGCAGTCCCGCAGAATTGCGGGATTGTGTCACTCACTTCATCGGCATACCCTTTTTCATCTTTTATTATGCAATAAATAAAGTATATCGATTTTGCATTTTACGGATGCCAACTTTTTAAAAGTTGGCATCCGTAAAATGCAACCTTCAACTTTGAACCTTCAACACGTATTCCTACCTTTGCGCACGCAAAAAACAACCATGAAGTATTCAGCAGAAATTAATAGAAGAAAAACATTCGCCATTATATCTCACCCCGATGCAGGAAAAACGACACTTACAGAAAAGTTTTTGTTGTTTGGTGGTGCAATACAAACCGCAGGTGCGGTGAAAAGCAACAAGATAAAAAAACATGCCACATCCGATTTTATGGAGATAGAAAGGCAGCGTGGAATATCTGTTGCTACTTCTGTAATGACGTTTGAATACGATGGGCATCTTATCAACCTTTTAGATACGCCTGGGCATAAAGATTTTGCAGAAGATACTTTTCGTACACTTACAGCTGTGGATAGTGTGGTGTTGGTAATAGATTCTGTAAATGGAGTAGAGCCACAAACAAGAAGGCTGATGGAAGTAATTGCCATGCGCAAAACGCCAGTAATTGTTTATATAAACAAAATGGATAGAGATGGTAAAAACCGATTTGATTTATTGGAAGAAATAGAGAACGAATTAAAAATACAATTGCACCCCATGACGGTGCCAATAAATAGCGGTAAAGATTTTAAAGGTGTGTATGATTTGCATAAGAAAAGTTTGGTATTGTTTACAGCAGGTACAAAAGCAAACGATGAAGCGGTAGTAGAAATTACCGACCTCAACGATAAAATATTGGATGCGAAAATTGGCGAAAAAGATGCCAATACATTAAGAGAAGATGTAGAATTGATAGACGGTGTGTATGGCGAATTGAATAATGAAGATTATTTAAGTGGCAATGTAGCGCCCGTATTTTTTGGTAGTGCGGTAAATAATTTTGGGGTAAAAGAAATGTTGGACACTTTTGTACGCATAGCACCTACGCCACGCCCACGCCATACAACCACAAGAGATATTTTACCTGAAGAAGAAAAGTTTAGTGGATTTATTTTTAAAATACATGCCAATTTAGATCCTAAACATAGAGATAGAATTGCTTTCTTACGTGTGTGCAGCGGTAGGTTTGCACGCCACACCTATTACAACCATGTGCGCTTAGAAAAAGATATGCGCTTTACCAATCCATATAGTTTTTTGGCACGCCAAAAAGATGTTATTGAAGAAGCTTACCCAGGCGATGTGGTAGGTTTATTTGATACAGGAAATTTTAAAATTGGGGATACATTGACCGAAGGAGAAAATTTTTATTTTACTGGTATTCCAAGTTTTTCGCCAGAGATTTTTAAAGAAGTGGTAAATAAAGATCCACTAAAAACAAAACAATTAGAAAAAGGCTTGAACCAACTTACAGATGAAGGTGTAGCGCAATTGTTCACTCAGTTTGGTGGCAATAAAAAAATAATTGGTTGCGTAGGAGAATTGCAGTTTGAAGTAATACAATATCGTTTGTTACAAGAGTACGGCGCATCTGTACAAATGAATAGTTTGCCATTTTTTAAAGCATGTTGGCTCACTGCAAAAGATCCTAAAAAATTAGAAGACTTTACAAAATATAAACAAGCCAATATTGCTGAAGATAAAGATGGCAATGTGGTTTACCTTGC
>JAYTGY010000228.1:0-4504 GCA_043733065.1 Ferruginibacter sp. | reverse complement strand
AAAATGTTCTCTTTGGTGGTCTATTTTTCCTGAGTTAGCACCTATATGTTCAGCGTGTTCTTTTGCATCATCTGCTACATCCATATAACTTTTCATTTGTTCTTTAGTTAAGCTTTTCATATCTAATTTAGCTAATGCTGTAACAATTGCATTTCCTGCATTTGCAGCCACTTTACTATCATCTTTTGTTAAAGCATTTTTCATTTTTAGATAACTAGTTACAATTTCAGTGATAGAAAAATTTGAGTTTTGTGCAATTGGTTTAGCTTCTAACGGTTTTGCAGTTTCCTTAACTGGCACAGAAAGTTCCATTCCACATTTTGAACATTTATCACCTTTTTTTCCTGTTACTTCTGGGTGCATAGAACAGGCATATAATTCTTCAGCACTTGTTGGTGTTGCTTTTGTTGCATCAGTAGTTGTGTCTTTTGTTGATTCAGTTTTTGTATTATTAGAATTACAAGCAGTGAATATGAAAGCCATTGCTATGGCTGAAATGATTAAATTTTTCATTTATTTTATTTTTTATTTGTGATGAATAATATTGTTTTATTGACAACATTTTTTTGTGAATAATTTTTTGAAAAGCCATTTTAGAAATTGCATTCTAAAGGTTTGTATATTTTATCTCAAAGCATTTACTATAATAAAAAAAGAGTTAAAACTATATTTACTTTTATTATAGTTGTGAAATTATTTTCGAGAAGAATTATGACTTACACTTATTTTCCATGCATCACCTTCCTTTTTTAATACAGATGTGCTAACACATTTTCTTTTAATTTCTTTACTGTCTTTTAATGTTACAATTACATAGTTGTAAGTTTCAATTGCATATGCTATATTTCCCTCTACAACCACATCAACTTTATAATCGCTGATAGTAAAAGACTTAAACTCTTTAAACTCTGGTGATAAGTGATGTTCAAAGTAATGTTCATAACTTCCTTCAACGCCCCCACTTTCAAAAATTTGCGAATTTGATGTAAACAATTTTTTTGTTCCTGATAAATCCATTTTTTGTAATGCATCATTATATTGTTTTAACACATTTTTTGCCGATTCAGAATCTGAATTTTGTGAAAATGCTATTGATGATACAAATAATAAAATAATAGATAGGAAATTTTTCATTTTTTTTAAATTTATAATTGTGATGAATGATGTTGTTTTATTGACAACATTTTTTTGTGAATAATTTTTTGAAAAGCCATTTTAGAAATTTCATTTTATGTGTCTTTACGATTTAATTGTAAACAATTCGATTGTTCCAAGTATTGTATTTAATTTTTGATTTATCTGAATTGTATTAAAACCTGCTTTAGCAATTATATTAGGCAACCTTCCATTTACATTATCGTTTGTAGTTTTATATCCATCAATTATTTGCACTAAATGAAACAGAATTCGCATTAACTTGTTTGAAGCTTTACCCCAATCAGCAAAATAAATTTTTCCATTAGGTTTTAAAATTCGCTTAAATTCTTCAAAAGCTTTAATTTTTTGTTGGGTTGTTAAATGATGAAAAACTAAACTGCTTATAACTACATCGAATTCATTTGTATTAAAAGGAAGTAAGCCACCATGATATTTTATTAAACTAATATTTGCATTTTGGTTCTTTATCTTATTAGCGGCTATTGCCAATATTTTATCATCTATATCCATGCCTATATAATTTGCATTAGGTTGTTTTTGAAATGCTATTAATGATAAAGTTGCGGTTCCAATACCAAAATCTAAAACTTTCTGATTGGGTTGAATATTGGCATTTTTTAATAATATGGTCTTGAACTTTTGCTCGGGCATAAAAGTTGCAATTAACCAATCATATAATCCAGTAAGCCAATGAAATCGAAGTGCAGGTATATAATTTTTAGCTTGCATAATATTAATTATAAATCGTATGTATATTTTTTTTATACACACGATTTAGTGAAAAATTATTGCTTAATAGTTTCTTGTACTTTACCACAACTTAACATCATTGAGCCATAGTAAGGATTTTTGATTGCAGTTTCTTTGCTTAACCAATTTGCACCTTTTCCATCGTTATACATTGGGCAATGGTCGTAGTAAACAGTTGTGTTTGCTTTGGCTGTTTTTATTAGCTGATATACTGCTGTTGATAAGGAAGAGAAATGGTCTCTTTGGTGTGCAATATCTTTGCTTTCGTTGATGTGTTCTGCATCAAGTTTTAGGTCTTTTTCTACTTTCATATAAGCCATATGACTATCGCCTAAAGCCTCCATTTTTATTGCATTAATTGCTTTTAATAATGTTGCTGCTTTGGTGGCTGCAATAGTTGCATCGCTTTTTATTAAAGCATCTTTTAACTCGAAATAAGCATCGTATACTGTTTGTAAACTACTTGGTTTTGTTTCGTCTTTTTTTACGGGTGTTTCTGTAGTTGTTTTAACTGCTGCTGTGGTTGGTGTTTTTATTTCCTTTTTATCGGGTCTTTCATATTGGCAACATCCGTGCAAATTATTGTATGCTGCGTCGGGTGCTGCAAAAATTTCATTATCGTAACCTGCTAATGCAATTCTTTTTAGCACTTCATTCAAGTTGGTTTTTGTAACATCGTATGTGATAGTAGCTTCTTTAGAATCCTCGTTCCAAACAGCGTTTGATGTATGTTTCTTGTTAGCAGCTTTTTCTATAGTGCTTTTACACATGCCACAATTGCCCCAAACTTTTACTGTTTCAACTTTCTCGTTTTTTATTTGGGCAAAAGAAATAGAAATGCTTAAAAGCATTATTGATGTTATAATTTTTATTGATTTCATTTTGAAAATGTTTTTATGTTTAATATTTTAAAACGATGCCATTTGGTTTTTTACCTACTGTAAGGTCTTTTAATTTAGAATGATTAGAAACTTTGAAAATAGAAACTGTATTTGCACCTTGATTGGTAACATAAGCCATAGCACCGTCGTTAGTAAAAACTATGGCATGTGCATCGGTACCTGAAATAAATTCTCCGTGTTTCATCCAAGTATTGCCTCCCATATCTTTATAGTAAACAATTTTTCCGTTGGTTGCATCGCTAACCCATAATTCATCAACACTTGAATTATAAGCAGCATAACCTGGTTTAAAACCTAAATTGATTGTTGCAACGTTTGAATTTGAAGCAACATCAATTACAGAAATAGTGCCTGTGCTTTCGTTATCAACAAACATTTTTCCTATCGAAGATTGCCAAGCACCAACTGGATTACCACCAACATTAATTGTTGCAACCACTGCTTTTGTTGTAGGGTTAATAACAGTTACATTATTACTGCCCCCATTGCATACATAGGCTTTTGAGCCATCGGCACTAAAAGTAATTTCGGCTGATTCCATACCTGCCATAACACTATCTTTTAAAGCATAAGTAGTGGCATCAAAAATTAAAACCATACCATCATCGTGCATTTGAGTTGTCCAAATTTCTGTGCCATTGGGTGAATAAACTGCGTTATGGTTCATTAATGGCAATTGTATATTTTTTGTTATTGTGCCTTTAACAGCATCAATAATTAAAACTGCTCCTTTCATTCCTGCCATTCCTCCTGTGTGTCCTGCACTTAAATCCATTCCTGGAACGCCAACTGCTAAATGGTGCATTGTAGAACTTTGATGATGATAAACATGGTGTGGGTACATAATCATATTGCTACCATTCATTAACTCGAAACTATCGGTAACAGTATTTGTATTTAGATTGATAACTGAAATTGTACCGCTTTGGCCATTAACTACATAAGCAGCAGGATAATTAATGTTTTTTTCCATTGTGTGTGTTTCACTTTTTTTACAAGCAGCCAAAATTGATAGTGTAGCAATAGCCACGAAAAATATTTTTTTCATTTTAATTTGATTTGAATAAATAACTAAAGGCATAGAAATATAGCTATGCAATGATTACAACGTAAGAAATTATTTATAGTATTAAATTAGAAAAACACAATTACGCAAATAGATTTTTTGCTTTTCTATCGGAGGAGGGGAACAAAATAGTACAGAATTTTTTATTGGATTGTAAACTGTAAATATATCGTAAGATATAAAAACTGGTACTGGTGCTTCTGCAAAGAAATTAGGAATTTCAACTGATGCTTTTGTTTGATTGTGTTCTCTTTTTAGGGAAACGTATTTGTGTTCGTCTTTGCAGCAACCTTTTGATTTGGCTTTTGTCATTCCACACTTTTCGCATTTGTTTTTTGCTTTATGGTAAAGGCTGGAACCCATAAACTCACCCATGCAATAATGAGCATGTATGGTAGCACCCACAATGGTAAGACTGTAAATAACTAAAAAGAATATGGCTACTAATTTTTTCACTGGTACAAATTTATAAGTGAATATTCTTATTGTTTGTTAAAATTTTAAGTGGCATAAATTTTTTGAAGAGGTGTTGTTATTTATGAAACATTAAATCTGGCTGGAAAATATATTGTGAAGAAAACTCTCTGTTCGTTGTGATTGGCTGCTGATATCCTATTCCAATTAAGAA
>JAYTGY010000227.1:0-3533 GCA_043733065.1 Ferruginibacter sp. | reverse complement strand
AAAATATTAAATGCAATTTCTGCCATTAAATTTTCTTTATCAAGCGTTGGGTTTACTTCTGTAATTTCAAAGCAACATATTTTTCTGTTTTGCATAAATTTACTTATCAAATCTTCTGCTTCTCTTTCTTTTAAACCATTGCTCACAGGCGTTCCTGTGCCACGGCTTATTACAGAGTCAAGGCTGTCCACATCAAAACTTACATAAATATCTGTACAATCACTTAGGTGTCGCAATGCTTTTCTGCATACATTTTCTGCACCTGTTCTTCGCACTTCGGCAGTGGTTATTACTTTCATACCATATTTTTCTATCAAAAACTTTTCTTCTTTTTCATAATCACGTAATGCTATAAAAACAATATCTTCTGGCAATACTTTTTGTGTAATTTTACCAATAGCTTTTAATTGATTCCACATAGCTGCGGTTTTTTCATCTACTTCATGTGCAGCACTTTCTTGATTGTCCTCCGCAATTGCCGTCGATAATGGCATACCATGCATATTACCCGATGGAGTGGTGTAGGGCGTATGTAAATCGGCATGTGCATCTATCCAAATTACACCAAGTTTACTTTTTGGTTTTGCCATTTTTATACCTGCAATAGTACCACCCGCATTGCTATGATCGCCGCTCAATACAACAGGAAAAAAGTTTCCTTTTATTGTTTCGCATACTGCTTTGCTTACTTTCTCGTACATATTTACTATACCATGTATTCGTTTTGCGTACGGCGATTTTATCGGCTCAAACAATAAATTATTTTCTACCTCTACTTTCTCCGAGGGAAAATGCACAAAGAAATTACTCATAAAATCTAGTGCGGCAATCTTAATGGCATCTATACCTAAACTAGCACCACGTGTGCCAGCACCAATTTCCGATGGTACTTCTATTAACTTAATATTTTTCATAAATTCATTTTAATAATCGTTTAGTAATTAGTACGGCTTTGTTGCGTTACAAAGTTGGAGTTTAGTAGGTTTAGAAATTTAGATTGCGCACAAAATTGGGAACCTGTATATAACTAAACTCCTAAACCTTCTAACCTTTTAAACCATATTCAACCCTTCAACTATTTTCAACAACTTTCAACTTTGAACCTTCAACCTTCTACCACTTTAAACCTCGTAAACATATCCTCACTATACCATTTTTGTTGCCTTGTTTTTTTTATTACTTCTGCATGTTCCTTCATGCCATATGCAAAGTTTTTCATGTCTTCTTTGCTTTCCCAAATGCTGAAAGTAGCTTGTTTTATCCAAGGTATTTCTCCAACGCCGTACGAAGTTAAAAATCCTTTAGCAGTATTCATCTTATCAGCCACAGGTGCCACATTCTCCCAAAAGTATTTTAATTTATTCAATTTAATGGTAGCACGAGTAAGTACCGCTATTTTTCCTTCATAATCAGATTTAGGCGGCAATATACCAAATGGTTTTTTATTATCCCAAGTTCCGTGGCCTTCAATTGGTTCTAATAGATATGTTTTGGTATTGCATTTAAAGATACGAAACCATTTGGCTATAAATTTTCCGTAAAGGTTTTCAATATTTTTATCTGTTGTTTCGCTTACATGTGCAGCCATTATTGCCCATTGATTAACATCGGGGCGTTTATCAAACGTTCCATTTTTGCCAGTACCCATAAGTTTATAAAAGGAAATGTTTTTATGTCGCCACAATGGTAATCGGTGCAAAGCCATTGCAAAAAAAGCAAATGGAATAAAACGATTTGGGTATTTGATGATGGTGAGAGAAACTTGCATATGATATTGATTGCAAGTTACAGCAAAGCTAAATAAAATTGATAAAATAGAATTATGTAAAATTAATCTAATAAATTTTCTACTGAAATATCTTCGTCAATTTCACTCCAATGAATCTCATCGCCGCCACCAATAAATCTCCAATTCGTTAATTGTTTGCTACTGGCTTTTCTTAGACCTGAAAACCATTCTAACGGAATTGATAATTCTCTTCCATCTTCGATTGATAAAATCATTTTATCGTCAGTAAAATTTACGTCGGTTGCTAGATGCGATTTATTGATTGTTAAAATACTCATCCCATTTTGTTTTAAATAACTCAACATTTTGTTCTACTAGGTTACGAATTTATTTTAACTCAGTAGTCCTTTCACTTTTCATTGCAGCTAAAAACTTTATGACCTATATACTAAAAAGTCCCGCCGAAGCAGGACTTTGTGCAAGAAGATTTATTATTAATTAAAACTGCTCTAATTTACTAAAGAAAAAACTGCCTTCAATAGCTGCATTTTCGTCGCTATCGCTGCCGTGTACTGCGTTTTCGCCAATAGAAGTAGCGTATTTTTTACGAATAGTACCATCTGCTGCTTGTGCAGGATTGGTAGCACCAATAAGCGTACGGAAATCTTCTACAGCATTTTCTTTTTCTAAGATAGCGGCTGTTATTGGGCCACGGCTCATAAATTCTACAAGTTCGCCATAAAAAGGGCGCTCGCTGTGTACAGCATAAAATTCGCCAGCTTTTGTTGCGCTTAAGTGTACCATTTTACTAGCTACAATACGGAAACCCGCTGCATTAATCATTTCTAAAATACCACCAGTGCTGCCGTTTTGTGTAGCATCTGGCTTTATCATGGTAAAGGTTCTGTTGGTCATTTTTTGTAATTTTTTTGCAAAAGTAGGTGATTTTTTTTAGTAAGTCAAGCCTAGGAAACTACTCGGCAAAGGAAGTTCAAGCCTCTAATGCCTGACTTCCTTGTGGACAAAGCTCGTTGCAAAGGAAGTCAAGCCTCTAAGGCTTGACTTCAATGTGGACAAGTAGGGAAGTAGGAACAAAGCTCGTTTCAAAGGAAGTCAAGCCTCTAAGGCTTGACTTCCTTGTGGACAACCTCTAAGGCTTGACTTACTTGTGAACAGCCTCCAAGGCTTGGCTGCCGCTAGCCTTACTCAATCGAAAATGGGTTTTCAAAATAATTTTCACTCATTTCAATATGTGTTTTAATAAATAACTCTTTGTTTCCAAACCATTCTATTACTTCTTTTCGCATGATTAATGTTGGTGCATTTGAAATAATACTATTATACGACGACCATTTGTAAGATTGAAAATGTTGACATATTTTATGCTTTAGCGGATTAGCATGTATGTAAATTAGTAATCTGGTAAAATACGCATCGGAATTTACTTTTATTCGTTTAAATGGATTAATAAATAAACCGCCTGATCTTTTATATTTTTTATTAAATGCTAAGGAGTAGGTAATAAAAAAATCCTTAAACTGAAATTCCATTGCTTGTTCAAAGCTAATTTCATTGTTTAAAAACTTTTGCTGATGACTTTTAAGATTTAACTTTTCTATCTGGATTAGATGCAAAACTAAATCTTCATGTGAGCAGCATTTTACAAGCCAATGCACATGATTGTCCAATAAACAATATGCATAAGTTTTTACATAACCATATGTATAAGCTGCATATTTATTTAAAAAATAAATTCTGTTTTCATCGTTTTTAAAAAGCACATCGTTTCCCACAGCTTTGCAAT
>JAYTGY010000226.1:0-2271 GCA_043733065.1 Ferruginibacter sp. | reverse complement strand
GGTAGGCGCACAACTGGCGATACACTTGCAGGCATACGAATCATATCTTCTTCTCTATAAACTGTTCTTGGTAAATGAAAATTATTGTATCGCCCAGGTAAAAAGGTAGGGTTTATTGAGGAATCATAAGCATAACCTGCTTTTATTACTTCTGTCATTTCTACCTTACGCATACGAGGCATGCGAAGTCCAGTAACTTTTGTGCCAGATATTTCCTCTAATAATACTCGAGATTGCAAAAGATGCTCATTTTTAAAATCGGAATGGTAAAATGTATGCGAAGCTATTTCGTGTTTTGTTGCCAATGCTTTTATGCTATCAGGAAAAGTTTGCGCAAAATTAGCCGTAGTAAAAAGGGTAGTAGTTAAATTGTATTTTTCCCAAAGTGGAATCAATGCATCCAATCCTCTTTTGCCTACTTCCATTTGTTGTGGCAATGCAATGGCATGATTATATTCCAAAGGCATATCAAACTCCTCCACATCAAAACTTAATAGTGTATAAGCCTTCATACAATATTTGTTTCGTTAATAATATAATGTGGACGCTGCTTGCTTTGCATAAATAATTTACCAAGATACATACCAATTATGCCAAGTATCATTAGTTGTATGCCTCCAAAAAAAGCAATGGTTACAATTACAGAAGCCCAACCAGATATTGCATGCCCATAAAAATAACTCCAAACTGCATAAGGCAGATATAAAAGCGATGCAAAAGAACAAATAAACCCCAAATAAATAGCAATGGTAAGCGGCTTTGTACTAAAAGATGTAATGCCTTTTAAAGCAAGCTCCATCATTTTTTTAAAATTATATTTAGAAACGCCGCTCGCTCTTTGTGCAGGCGCATATTCTATAGATGCTTGTTTAAAACCCAACCATTTTACCATGCCACGCCAAAATAAATCGTACTCTTTTATCTCTCTTATTATATCCACCACTTTTCTATCAAGCAACCTAAAATCTGCAGTGCCTTTTTCTAATTCTATTGATGATAATCGGTTTAAAATACTATAAAATAAATTGCTTGTTTTTCTTTTTACAAAAGGTACATTTTTTTCTTCTTGTCGTATGGTGTAAACTACATCGTTACCTGCTTCCCATAACGATAATAGCTGTGGTAGTAATAATGGCGGGTGTTGCATATCTCCATCCATACTTATTACTGCATCAGCATCGCTCATATCTAACCCAGCTTTCAATGCATTCTGATGTCCAAAATTTCTTGAAAAAGAAATGTAATTTACTTCGCTATTTGCCTTTGCCAATTGCTTTATAAAACTCAAACTATCATCACTACTACCATCATCTACAAAAATAATATTGTAATGATAGGGTAGTGGAGCAAATACATTTTTTAATGCATCAAGCATTAAAGTAAGGTTGCTCACTTCGTTATAAACAGGAATTATTATCGTAATTTTTTTATTCATCTACTAATTTTATTTCATCAAATTTTTTTGTTAATAATTGAAAAGCAATGGTAAGCCAAATTAAAAAACAAGGTAAAGCTTTTAGCCCCAAAGGTCTTACGTATTCTACCTTTACAAACTTTGGAAAAAAATCGGTGGTGGAAAGACTTGTAAGCACCAACGCAAAAACCAACAATGCTATTACCCACCATTTTTTTTCTTCTTGCAATATATACCAAATTCCCACGCCCAACATTGCTATTACAAAAGTAGCACTCTCCGCCGATGAACTAAATATTACCAAACCAATTAACAAAAAAACAAGATAAGAAAGCTGAAAGTTTTTTTGTTTGAATTGGCTAATGCGTAGCATTGGTAATAGATACAAAATAGCTGCAATACCTAAAACATATATATCTTTTAAATTTTTAATAAAAAATACTTTTTTAAAAAGCCTCATTACAGACATTCCTTGCATGGCAGAGTCTTGATTAGAATCATTTTTTTCGGCAAGTGAAAAATACCAATTTTTGTATGACTGTATTATAAAATTAGGAGATGATAAAAGCATTGGTAAAAAAAACAAAATAGCACACCAAAATACAAAAGACCATAAAAATTTTATTTTATTTCCCGAAAATAAAAAAAATGCTAAGCCAACCACACCATATAATTTTGTAAATATGCCAGCAGCAATAAACAATGTTGCCCAAAAATCTTTCTTTTCTTTTACCAAAATATATGAAAATATAATCCACGATGTAAGCATAGGATTAAACTGTGTATTATGCGTAGCGGTCATCATTTCTAATGCGCCTATCAATAAAATAATATTTTGATTTTGGTACGACACAGGT
>JAYTGY010000225.1:0-11569 GCA_043733065.1 Ferruginibacter sp. | reverse complement strand
TATTCATTCTGAACTTCTTTTTAGATTTGTGTTGGTAAAAAAATAGAATATTTTTCAATCTACTTTGTTTCTCTCCCCTTCGGGGAGGATAGGAGGGGCGTTAAATTTTTCAACCAATTCCATTACTTTAAAATTGGTACGATGTTTTACCGCATCAAATTCTCCCTTGGTAATCACTTCTGTAAAATATTCTATTAGTAAAACGATGCCCTCTTTATTATAATCTGTAAAAACAACCGAATATTTTACAATATTTTTCTGTTCGTTTTGTAGCATCGTATTTATTTGCTCTACCAATTTTTGCAAAGCATTGGATGTTGTTTTTTCAGGCAATGTTAATTTAATTTCTGCTCGCCATTTATTACGCATACTCATATTGTCCACCACACCATCTACCATTAATTTATTGGGTACGGTTACTAATGTTTTTTCGAGTGTACGTATGCGTGTGCTGCGTAAGCCAATATGCTCCACTTTGCCTACTACATTATTTACTTTTACATTGTCGCCAGTAAAAAAAGGTTTGTCAAAAAATATAATAAAGGAAGCTATAAGATTTTCTATACTTTCTTTAGCAGCCAATGCTAGTGCGGCTCCTACAATGCTAAGGCCTGTAAGTAAGCTGCCAATATCTTGATTAAATGCGGCTTTTATAACGAATAATAAACCAATAACTGCAACAAAAACTTTTAGTAAATCTCTAAAGAATAATACAATTTGCCCATGGCTTTTATCATCGGCATTTGTATTTTGCTTCATTAATAAAGCAATAAAATCTATAAGCGATATCAAAAAATAAAAGAACGAAATAATAACAGCAGTAGTGCCAATTTTTTGCAAAATTTCATTTGAAGTAATACCATGTATTTTAAAATTCCAAAGTAGTGGAAAATTTAATTTTTCTATAGAAAGTACAACAATTAAAATTACGATAAACCAACTAAGCGGCTTTATAGTAAGAGAAGTAAATTCTTTTTTATCAACTTTTTTCCAATTTCTTTTTATGGGAATAAACAGTAATAATGCAATGCCTCTAGAAAGTAAATTTCTAAAAATTAATACGGGTAAAATAACAGCAAGTATAACGAAGTAGCTCCTTATACTATTATCAAATATCATTTCATCTAAAAAATCCATATGCTTTTATTTAGCGAATTGTATATATCTCTACTCCGGTTTTCATTAATAAATATACTTTGCCATTCATTGCTTTTATATCTATGTAATCTTTAAAGAAAGCAGGCAGGGTGTAGCTTTTAAGGTTAAGCGTATTTAATTCATAACTCTGCAATGTATTGTTTTCAAAACCTATTATTTTATTATTAGCCACAACCACATGTAGCCAATTTTTAAACGGCAAATTGTTTTTTAAACTGCCATAATAATCAAAAATATAAAACCCTTTTTGTACATCGTGTAAATAAACGGCACCATCTCTGTCTATCATTTCTGTTGGGTTGGGAACAGCATCATCAAATATTTGTCGCCAATCGTTTGTTTCGCTCAACAGTGTGCCATCATCTTTTATCTTTTTCAATTTAAAATCTTGCTCATCGAATAGCCAAATATTATTGTCATAAGATGTGGCAATTGTTTTTGCTTTAAAAATATTTCCTTTTCTAAAATTAATACTGTTTCTAAAACTCAAAAACCTATCCAAAATTACAACGGTGGAATAACTTTTGTAATACAATAATATTTTTAAGGGATTGCTCACATCTATCAGCGATGGATTACCAAACTTTTTTACATCGTTAAAAATTGCAACAGAATCGCCATTTGATTTTAATTTCTTTAACTGATTATCGTTTGTAATGAGGTAAATATTATCCAACACATCTATATCCATGTAAGAAAAATTACCAGCAATAAAATGCGAGTATGCAAAATTGCTATCCGATTTCTGGTTTGCTTCCATCGCTGGAATTGGCTCACGCAATGCAGGCCTGCTTTGTGCGCAGGAGTAAAAGCTAATTAATATTAAAGAAAAAGCTAGATATGTATTTTTTTTAATCAATTTATTAAAATTTTTGTAAAGAAATAGTAATTAAAAAATCTTTAATGGTATTGTCATCAACTTCAAATCCCGGCATAAATTCTACTTGTTCGTCGTAACTGATATCTTTAAAGTAACTTAATTGTGCTCTAAATAATTTTTGGCTAAACATATCACCAAATAATTCTTCGGCTCTTGTACTAATCTCTGCATAATTATGATGTGATTTTAATATAAAATACAAGTCGAGATAATCCTTCCATTTACTTCTCCTCCCAAGAGCAAAAGCTTTCATAGCTCCAAGGTCTAATAAAGTTGGAATTGAAATTGATTTTTCTACAGTAATATTATGTGGAATATCGTAAGGGAAATTAAAAAATGTAAATTTCACATCTCTACAGATCATATTTAGTTGCCCGTCAATATTTAGGGTTACAATATATACTTCTTTTTTCTCTTCAAATTTTGTTGTTATTGGTTTAGGTTTTATAGTTCCATTCTTAAACAAATCAAAATCTATTGATAATCTATGACCAATATGTAGCGCAATTGCAGTACCATCAACCATATAAAATTGTCTTTTAAATTTATATAATAGGGGGAGTAGTTTTTGTTGCGATTCGTTTAAAACTTCAAGATGCATATTTATTGAAATACATGGTAAAATAATTTCTAAATTCAGGAACGTAATTATTAGCCACCCTTTCAGACCTTGCTATCTGCTCAAAAAAAACTTTTGCAGCATTCTTTATACCTACAATTTCAAAAAGTTCTTTTATATCTCCCAATTTAGCATAATTAATAAAAAACTCCAGCACTACGGGTAAGGGCAGATTTTCTTTTTCGCTGTCTTTTGAATACCAAAAGAGATAGGCGTTTTTTCGTATGAGTGCTTTAAGTGCAGGTGAATTCTCCATCAAGTAAATTTACGAAAATTAGTTGTTAAAAACAGTGAAAAAAGTAGCCATTTGAAGGCTTTGTATCTGATATATTTATACGATTTCCTAATCTTTATAATATTCCAACGATAAATTCTCTCCATCAAAAACAGCGTAGGTAAAATATTTTATCCAATCGCCAAGGTTTATGTATTTGCTTTTTTCGTTTAAAACAATATCTAAAGGTAAATGTCTATGTCCAAAAATAAAATAATCGTAATGCTGTTTTTGTAAAATTTCTTTAGCATAAACTACTAGCCATTCTTTTTCTTCGCCTAAAAAAACCTCGTTCGTTGTACCAGTTTTTGCCCTACTTTTTTTGCTTAAAAAATCTGCCAACCCTATTCCAAATCTTGGCGGCAGTATTCCAAATAACCATTGGCAAATGGGATTTCTAAATACTTTTTTAATAAACTTATAGCCCTCATCACCAGGCCCAAGTCCATCGCCATGGCCAATTAAAAAACGCTTTCCATTAAAATTAAATTCAGCCGGTTCAAAATAAACGGCAGTATTTAATTCTTTTTGAAAATAATCTTTCATCCACATATCATGATTGCCCACAAAAAAATGAATAGGAATACCAGCATCCGTTATCTCGGCTATTTTTCCCAATATACGCACATAACCTTTTGGCACTACTTTTTTATACTCGTACCAAAAGTCAAACAAATCGCCTACAATAAAAATAGCAGCAGCATCTTTTTTTATGGCATCTAAAAATTGTACAATCTTTTTTTCACGCATAAGGCTACTGGCTGCATCGGGTGCACCCAAATGAAAATCTGATAAGAAATATATTTTTTTTAAAGCTTCCATTCAACAAACTATGGTTGGTTTTTTTGTTGAAGGTACTGAACCAAATCTCTGGTTTCAATTTTTTTTAAGTTATCTACACTACCATTAAACCAATATACCCAGGCATCTATAATTTTATCTTCTTGAAAAACTTGTACCAGTGTTCTTTTGTATAATGGCGTTTCGCCTACTTCTACATTCACGCCTTCATAATCATCCAACTGTTCAAATGCCCACGAAAATTCTTCTTCATTATTTATGCTGTACAACTCGCCCACAATCATATCGTCATTGCTAGATGCAATAGCTACCGGATGAGTGCCAGCATCAAAAAACTGTCCTTTCACCAATGCCTCACCAGCATAAGTAAAATAGCGAGTAAGGTATTCGTATGCGGGGTTTTTGAAACCACTGCGAAGTGAACCATAAACAAATAAGTTGTGTGATGTTGTGTTCATGTAATTTGTATTAAAATAAACTTTCGTTTAAAATTATGCTTTTTTTGTTTACGAGCAGAAAATCCCTGATTTGACTGAAGTGGCGACGCTCCGTTCAACTTAATATCATCTATCATCTTTTATTGGTATTTATTGTCGAATTCATATTATTACGTATATTTGTACAAATTTATGTACAATGTTAGTAGCCAATATTTCTCAATTCAGAAAAGATTTAAAATTTTATATTGATAGTATAACGGATAATCATGATACACTTATAGTAAATGGTAATGGCAAAACTATTGTTGTGATGTCGTTAGATGATTATAATGAAATGGATGCCACAGATTATATTACAAGTACAGCAGCTAATAAAACGAGCTTGGATAAATCTATTGCACAACTTAAAAAAGGAAAAACAATTACTAAGACTTTTGAAGAATTGGAACGAATTGCCAATAAAAAAACAAAAGCTGTTTTATGAATATAACTTTTACAGCAGATGCTTGGGAGCATTATCAATATTGGCAAGAAAATGATAAAGAAATATTACAAAGACTGAATACGCTTATTAAAGATTGTCAACGTTCGCCTTTTAAAGGGATTGGAAAACCAGAACCACTAAAAGCAAATTACAAAGGCTTTTGGAGCAGACGAATAAATAATGAACATCGATTAATTTATGCTGTTTCAAATAATGGTTTAGAAATTGTACAATGTCGTTTTCATTATTAAAGTCTCTTACCCATCCACCAAAAAACAAAAAACTTCCTTTGGTCCATGTACACCAGTAACTAAAGTTTTTTCAATATCGGCAGTTCTACTTGGGCCACTTGCAAATGTTACGAAACTTGGAAAACCATCTCTATATTTTTCTTTTAATGCAACAAGAGCATCCTTTACATCATATACAACTTGGCTTGTGTATGCAATGCATATATGTATAGGCGCATACACGCTTGCCGTGCGTCCATTTGCTTGTGCAGCACTTAGCACCATTGTGCCAGTGCGTGCTACCAAACTTTCACAGCTGGTTATAGATACTTCGCAAGATGGCAAATCGGTATAATTTGCAACAGAAATATTTTTTAAAATCTCGTTCCATTTATTTTCAACACAATAAATTTTTTGCCAATTTTTTTCTTCAACTAATTTTGCAAGTTGCGCTTGTAAATCTGCTTCATTTGCACAAAAAGAAAATTTGCCTTGCAGCTTTGTAAATTCTTGTGCAAACAAAACCAATGGGTCTTCGTTTGCATTTACAAACACATCACTATTACCTTCACTATTTGGAAAAGGTAAAGGCACTGGATTACTCAGTGCCTCTCTTATGCGTTTCAAAATATTTTCTTTAGCAGAAGTTGCCATTGTTTTATTTAAATAGATGGTGGGTTTATTAATTCTTCATCAAGCGATGTTGATGGTTCTTTTGCCACAGCATCTTTTGTATCCACATCCAATAATTTCTTTTCTTCAAAAGGTCTTTTTCCAATCAATGCTTCTACATCACTTTTAAATAAAACTTCTTTTACCAACAATTCTTTGGCAAGTTTTTCTACATCTCCTCTTTTCTCCGTAAGCAATGCTTTTGTTTTTATGTATGCATCTTCTATTAGCAAACGTACTTCATGGTCTATCAGTTTACCTGTTTCCTCACTGTAAGGTTTGGTAAACATATTTTCTTGTGCAGGGTCGTAGTAGCTTATGTTTCCAAGCTTTTCGTTCATACCATACACTGTTACCATACTGTATGCAATTTTAGAAATCTGTTGCAAATCATTACTAGCGCCTGTACTTATTTTTCCAAAGAAAATATCTTCTGCCGCACGACCACCAAGTGTCATACAAATTTGATCCAACAATTGATCCGTATTATATAAGTATTGTTCCTTTGGTGTGTATTGTGCGTAACCCAATGCAGCAGTGCCTCTTGGCACAATCGTAACTTTAAGCAATGGGTAAGCATGCTCCAAATACCAACCACATATGGCATGCCCAGCTTCGTGGTAAGCAATAATTTCTTTTTCTTCAGGCGATATTAATTTGTTTCTTTTTTCAAGCCCACCAATTACTCTATCAATGGCATCTTGAAAATCGCTCATGTCCACCGCTTCTTTATTTTTTCTGGCAGCTATCAATGCAGCTTCGTTACATACGTTTGCAATATCGGCACCAGCAAAACCTGGTGTTTGTTCTGCAAGTTTATGTATATCTAATGTTTCAGAAATTTTTATTGGTCCAAGGTGTACTTTAAAAATAGCTTCTCTTCCAACCATATCTGGTCTATCTATAGATATTTGTCTATCAAAACGGCCTGGGCGTAGCAATGCAGTATCCAAAACATCTGGTCTGTTTGTAGCAGCTAAAATAATAATACCTAAATCTGTACCAAAGCCATCCATTTCCACCAACAATTGGTTCAATGTATTTTCTCTTTCATCATTGCTCAT
Organism: Ferruginibacter sp.; assembly: GCA_043733065.1. Taxonomy (GTDB): domain Bacteria; phylum Bacteroidota; class Bacteroidia; order Chitinophagales; family Chitinophagaceae; genus Ferruginibacter. Next base: position 4,947 of record JAYTGY010000225.1, on the reverse strand, counting down.
CATGGCATTTTTTCCACGAGCACGACCTATTGCATCTATCTCATCTATAAAAATAATACATGGCGCTTTTTCTCTTGCTTGTTTAAATAAATCTCTCACACGGCTAGCACCCACACCTACAAACATTTCTACAAAGTCACTTCCACTTAGGCTAAAGAAAGGCACTTGTGCTTCGCCAGCCACCGCTTTTGCAAGCAATGTTTTACCAGTACCTGGAGGACCAACAAGCAATGCACCCTTTGGAATTTTACCACCAAGAGCTGTATATTTTTTGGGATTTTTAAGAAAATCCACAATCTCCATTACTTCTACTTTTGCTTCATCTAGCCCTGCTACATCTCCAAAATTTATATTTACTCTTGTGCCTTTATCAAATAATGTAGCTTTAGATTTTCCGATACTAAAAATACCACCTGGCCCGCCACCACCTGGCCCACCGCCACTCATTTTGCGCATCATTAGTACAAATAACAAGCCCAACAATAAAATGGGTAAAAGCGTTCTTACCAATTCTCCAAAAGCTTCTCCTTCTTTATCGTATTGTAAAAAAATTTGTGTTACGTTAGGGTTTTCTTTATAAAAATCTAATAATTGTTTAGTAAAAACTTCCTCAGTTGGAATATTAAAATAAACTTGAGGCGTTGGACTTTTTTGAAGTCTTAGAAAATCTTCAGGCGTCATTATAGATTTATAAAAAGAATCTCGTTTTGATATGTTGGCTTTGTTTAAATATGCACGAACTATATCGCTATTTCGTATTAGTACAAGCCCAGTTTTTTTATTATCTACTTTTAAATCTTGCGCAATATCGCCAGCTTTTAAAATATCGTATAGGTAAGCTTGGTTTACTTCAATACCTGCTTTGGTTACGGTATTGCTTAGGTTATAAGCTATGAGTGCTATTAATACAATGCCCCAAACCCAATAAATATTAAATTTGTTTTTCTTTTTTGGATCGCCTCCAATACCAGGGATATTGCTAGGGTTTAAATTTGGTTTACCGTTTGGTGGGGTATTATTTTGTTGTGCCATTTGTACTTTTTCGCTCTTAATGCGCTTTATAAAATTATTTTTCTTTATGTTCTGTAGATACTGCATCGCTCCACATTTCTTCTAGCTGATAAAATTTTCTAGTATCTGGCAGCATAATGTGTACTACTACATTTACATAATCTATCAATATCCATTGTTGTGCTTGTCTGCCTTCGTGCTTGTATGCAGCTTCGCCACATTTTTCTTTTACTTCGTACTCTATATCATCTGCTATTGCTTTTAGCAAAGTAGGGTTGTTGGCTTCGCACACTATAAAAAAGTCGGCTACGGCTTCTGGTATTTTACGAAGATCGAGGCTTATTACATTTTCGCCCTTTTTTTCGTGAATAGTTTCAATAATTGTTTTAATGATTTTGCTGCTTTTGGTAAGCCTAGCTACGGTACTTTTTTTGCGTGTTTCCAATACACTTAACTTGTTGGTCAAATTTCTTTTTTTTATTTGAATAATTACATGGAATTTGCCATGCAACGCAGCACTTTTAATAGTAGCTTGCCGATATTATCAAAATTACAAATTCTTTTTTACCTACAAGGAATTATCATGCAGCAAAATGAATTATTTAGCATTTTAGATAGCGTAGAAAGTACCAACAACTATGCCATGCAACAAATACATGCAGGAATGGCGAAAAATGGACAGGCTTGGTATGCAAAAGAGCAATTTGCTGGCAAAGGACAACGTGGAAAAGTATGGAAAAGCAACGCAGGCGAAAATGTAATGATGAGTATTGCATTACAGCCCAATATCATTTTTAGTGTAAAACCATTTTATTTGAGTGCTTTGGTAGCCAGTATATGTAGAAAATGCTTTGCTGAAATTGCTGGAGAGCAAACAAAAATAAAATGGCCAAACGATATTTATTACAATGACAGAAAGGCAGGAGGAGTTTTAATTGAGAACGTATTTAAAGGAAAAGATTGGCAATGGGCAATTGTAGGCATTGGTATAAATGTAAACCAAATCTTATTTGATGAAAATATTGGTAATGCTACTTCTTTAAAAATTATTACCGATAGCGAACATGATCCTATTTTATTTGCTCAAAAAATACAAGAAGTATTGCTTAATAAATTGGAAAATATGGAAGTGGATCATTTAAAATTTTATATAGATGATTTGAATAATCATTTGTATAAAAAAAATGAAAATGTACATTTTAAAAAAGATAATGCAGTTTTTGCCACAAAAGTAATTGCAGTAAATGAATATGGACAATTGCTAACAGAAGATGTGATGGAACGAAAATTTGAAGTAGGTGAAGTGGAATGGGTGCGATGATTTAAATCAAAAAATGCAAGTAGATTTTAAAATATTTTTATACATGCATTCGTGGCTTAATAAAAAAACAAAACAGCCAAGATAGGGGCTTGACTGCTTGTATTTGAAACATGCTTCTAGCTACAAGTAGATTCTGTGTACTATAACTTTGGCAATATCCAATGATTTTAATAATATGGATTAATGGATACCGAATTAAAAGGAGGGAATTACTGTATAGACGAAACTTTTTAAAAAAGCGTTTGCGCTATGTTTGCTATTTAGAAAAGTTTAACAAAATAATTTTGATTTAGATAAAAAACAAAAAGGCCAAGCTAAAAGCCTGACCTTAATTGTTTGAATAAATTCACCATTTTTGAAAAGCAGTTTTGGTACATCTCTAAATGGTGCTATTCAGAGGGGATTATAGGGATTTAATATGATATGTCATTTTTTATGCGATTATATATAAGACTTATAAAGGTTACAAAAGGTTTCTTTTTTAATATATTTTTTTTAGAGTATCTGTAAAATGCTTTACAAAAGCTTTTCCTATAGGCCTTCAGCCTTATTTTTGTGATAATAAAACAGCCGAGTTGAAGCTCGGCTGTGTTCTATTGAACAATAAAAAATTACTGTAAATTAAATTACACTTACCAAATAATTTAATAATGTTCATCAACTGCCTCACGGGGGTTAATGTATTTTGGTGAAATTCTTGTTGTTTTCAATAAGACGATTTGTGATTAAAAAAGGTTTCTTATAAAAGCATTTTTTTTATAATGCATAAAAAAAGCACCTCATTTGCTAATGAAGTGCTTAAAATATATTTTTTTGTAATTATTTTCTACCGATGGCTTTTTCAGCTGCCGCTACAATATGATTGGCATCTAAACCATATTTTACCAATAATTCTTCTGGTTTCCCACTTTCGCCAAAAGTATCTTTTGTACCAACGTATTCGATGGGAATAGGAAAATCTTTAGCAGCTACTTGTGCAATACTATCGCCCAAACCACCAATAATATTATGCTCTTCGGCTGTTACCGCACATTTGGTTTTTTTAATTGATGCTAAAACAGCTTCTGCATCCAAAGGTTTTATGGTGTGTATATTTATTAAATCTACAGTTATGCCTTTTGCCTCTAATATTTTTGCAGCTTCTACTGCCAACCAAACCAAGTGACCACAGGCAAATATGGAAACGTCTTTTCCTTCGTTTAATATTTGCGCTTTGCCTATTACAAAATCTTCTTCTTTTGTAAATATGGGCCATACTGGGCGGCCAAAACGTAGGTAAACAGGGCCTTCGTAATTGGCTATGGCTTTTGTAGCTGCTTTTGTTTGGTTATAATCGCATGGTACAATCACTGTCATGCCTGGTAGCATTTTCATCATGCCAATATCTTCCAATATTTGGTGTGTAGCCCCATCTTCTCCAAGTGTAAGCCCTGCATGCGAAGCACAAATTTTTACATTTTTACCACTGTAAGCTACACTTTGTCTTATTTGATCATATACACGACCTGTACTAAAATTGGCAAAAGTAGTTGTGTAAGGTATTTTGCCACCAATGGTTAAACCTGCTGCAATACCAATCATGTTTGCTTCTGCAATGCCACATTGTATAAATCTTTCGGGAAAAGCTTTTATAAAACCACCAAGTTTTAATGAACCAGCAAGGTCGGCAGTGAGGGCAACGATGTTTTCGTTTGCTGTTGCAGCTTCTAAAATACCATCTCCAAAACCGCTTCTTGTATCTTTTTTACCTGTTACTTCTATTTCACTTAGCATATGTGAGGTTTTATTTTTGTGCAATTTAAGTTTGTTAATTTATAAATGTATTTGCAGTGGGGAAATAATTTTTTTATTTTTTTGCCGAGGACCTGCCTGCCGGCAAAGGTAAGGACGTGAAGGCGTTTTTTGAAAAGGAAAGGCGGGGTTTTGTTTTGCTTCGCAAAAATGTGTTTGCCACGAAGGCTCTAAGACACAAAGAGAAAAACTTCGTTTTTTATTTTTTTGCTTCGCAAAAAAGGTTATTTGCCGAGAAGGCGGTAAGGCGTTTTTGGGAAATGCAAGGCGGGGTTTTGTTTTGCTTCGCAAAAATGTGTTTGCCACGAAGGCTCTAATACCAATTATAATTTAATTTTAATCCAATTTGTTTAATTGAGTTTTTTTTATTAATTTTGGACTAAAATATAAATATAATGTCAAAAGCAAAATTGTTAATCATAAAAGAGAGTCAGAAAGAATTAGTTCAATTAAGAAAGAATAGCAGTGATACCAAAAGCAAAAGGTTGCTGATGTTAATTGAACTTAAAAAAGAAAAAGGTAATGCAATTTCTAAAAGAGATTTAGCAAAACGTATAGGAGTAGATCCCAATAGCATTACATCATGGAAGAAACTCTACGAGCAAAGTGGAATTGATGGTATCATGTCAGACGGTCGTATAGGCTTTAAAGCCAGCATAGTTAGTATGGAAGAGCATAAAAAGCTGGCGCTAAAATTAAAAGACCCTAAAAATGGAATACGTGGTTATGTTGAATTGTTAGACTGGGTAAAAACGGAGCTCTCAAAAGATATGAAATATATTACTTTAGTAAAATATGCAGAAAGACATTTTGGTAGTAAAATA
>JAYTGY010000224.1:0-3255 GCA_043733065.1 Ferruginibacter sp. | reverse complement strand
TAAGAGCAATAGGTTCAGGTTTAGTTATAGTAAAAGGAAAACCCGAAGTAGAACTTTTAGAAATTGCAAAAACATATAACGCTACAAAAATATTTTCAAAGGTTGAAGTGGGGTATGAAGAACAACAAACTGAAAAGCTAGTTGCTGGTTCTCTTGCTACTATTAGTTGTAGTTTGTGTACATGCAACACAAGCACATTGCATGATGTAAATGATTTACCATTTACTATAATTGACTTACCAGATATTTTTACTAATTTTAGAAAGCAAGTAGAAAAAGAAACAATTGTAAAGTCTACCTTTAAAAAGCCTGCCAAAATCATTTCTCCCACAATACCTGTCATTCAATTGCCTACATTAGCGGAACTTGGCTTGCAAGAAAAAACAATAAATGCTCGTGCAGCTTTTCATTTTAAAGGTGGCGAAACCGAAGCGTATAAAAGGTTGCAGCATTATTTTTACGAAACAAAAGCTATTTCTATTTATAAAGAAACCCGTAATGGTTTAATAGGGTCAAATTATTCTTCCAAATTTTCTGCTTGGTTGGCTAATGGCTGCATTTCTGCTCGCACATTATATGAAGAGCTAAAAAAATATGAAAGCATGCATGGCGAAAATGAATCTACATATTGGTTGGTTTTCGAATTGCTTTGGAGAGATTATTTTTATTTTGTAATGCAAAAATTTGGTAAGAAATTATTTTTTAAAAACGGCATTAAAGAAAAAATAAATGAGTCAACGTTTAATAAAAATAATTTTGATAACTGGACAAATGCCAAAACTGGTATAGAATTTATAGATGCTAATATGAATGAACTAAACCTCACTGGCTTTATGAGTAACCGGGGCAGACAAAACGTTGCCAGCTATTTATGCAACGAATTAAAAATAGACTGGCGTTATGGTGCAGCATACTTTAAAGAGCAGCTAATAGATTACGATGTATGCAGTAATTGGGGTAATTGGGCTTACTCAGCAGGCGTGGGAAACGACCCACGCCCGAATAGATATTTTAATATTGAAAAACAAGCCAACGATTATGATAAAAATAAATCGTATAGAAATTTGTGGTTAAAAAAAAATTAATGTAAATTAGATGTTACCAATTTCATAAACTCACTTCTTGTTTGGTGCTTTTCAAACTCACCACAAAATGCCGATGTAGTTGTAGAAGAATTTTGTTTACCCACGCCACGCATCATCATACACAAATGCGAAGCCTCAATAACAACAGCTACTCCAAGCGGATTTAATGTATCTTTTATGGCATCCATTATTTGGTGTGTCAATCTTTCTTGCACTTGTAACCTGCGAGCAAATACATCTACCACACGAGCTATTTTGCTTAAGCCAGTTATATAACCGTTTGGAATATAGGCCACATGCGCTTTACCAAAAAATGGCAACATATGATGCTCGCACATGCTGTATATTTCAATATCTTTTACAATCACCATTTCGCTCATTTCTTCATGAAACTTTGCCGATTCTAAAATGGCTTTCGCATCTTGGCCATACCCTTGCGTAATATACTGCATAGCTTTTGCAATGCGTTCAGGCGTTTTCAACAAGCCCTCACGTTCAGCATTTTCGCCCAATAATGTGATATTGTCTTTGTAATTTTTTATTAAACCTTCCGTTATGTCTTGGTCATAACTCTCTACTCTTTTGTATGCCATGTTAGTCCTATATTTTATTTATAAATTCATTTTTATTCGCTTCTATCTTCACAATCCATCAACACTACAAACAATTTTCAACAATATTCAACTTCTTTATACAGGGTACTCCACAAAATTTCTTTCCGTTTCGTATAACCGTAATTTTAGTTCTAGTTTTTCCTCAATCTCGGGTCTTAATATTTTATAAATGGCAAGTACGATGTTTTCTGCAGTTGGGTTTGTATGTTTAAATTCTACACAATCTTCGTTTAGGTTTTTATGGTCAAATTTATCAATAATTTTTTCTTTAATAAGATCGCTCAGTTTTTTTGTATCCATTACATACCCAGTTTCGGCATCTGGCACACCAATTACTTGTACCGTTAAATCATAATTGTGCCCGTGGAAATGGGGGTTATTGCATTTGCCAAATACAGCTTCATTCTTTGCATTGTCCCAAGCAGGATTGTGCAAGCGATGCGCTGCATTAAAATGTTCTTTTCTAAAAACGGAAACTCGGTTCAATGAAGTAAGATTTATTATTTATGATTTAAGATTGTTTTTATGACAAACATTTTTATTTTTATAAGCACTTCGATTTTCAACTATTTGCCCATTTGCACTTTATCCAAAGTACTCCACATATATTCTATCTGTTTCATATAATTTTAATGCATGCAAAGTAATATCACTCGGCAATTGTGGTTGTAACTGATTCCAAATACCAACTACTAAATTTTCTATAGAACAGATTTTATTTTTCATAAAAGTTACTTCCACATTTAAATTTTTATGATCAAGCAAATCTGTTACATGTTCTTTAATAATGAGGCTAAGTTTTTTTGCATCAAATACAAAACCAGTATCTGCATTTGGTTCTCCCTTTACCGTTACATGCAAATTAAAGTTGTGACCATGCCAATTTTCGTTGGCACATTTGCCAAATATTTCTTCGTTTTTTTCTCTACTCCAATTTGGGTTAAAGAGTTTATGTGCTGCATTAAAATGTTCTATTCTTGTAATATATACCATTATACTTATCTAAATTTCTTTGCAAAGGTAGTAGCTAAAGTTAACAAAGTAAAACCGTAGTAATTAACTTTACCAAATGAAGATTTTAGTAGTAGCGGCCACCGAAATGGAAATTGCTCCTTTTGTGGCTCAAAATACCAAAGCAGATGTGCTCATAACAGGCGTGGGTGTACCAGCTTGTATGTATGCCATTACCAAGCGTTTGATGCAATATAAATATGATTTTGTAATACAAGCAGGCATTGCCGGCACTTTTAAAAACCAATATCCACTTGGGCAAACATTTGCTGTAAAAACCGATTTGTTTGCAGACCTTGGCATACAAGAAAAAGAACAATTTTTTACACTTTTCGAAAAAGGGTTTGTAAACGAGAATACTTTTCCAAATACAAATGGCAGAATGGAAAATACGATCCAAAATTATTTTTTATTAAAACCAGTAAATGCAATTACCATAAATACCATTTCGGATAGCTTAGCACAAACAGAATTATACAAAAAAAAATACGATGCCGATATAGAAAGTATGGAAGGCGCCGCTTTTCATTATGTATGCATACAAG
>JAYTGY010000223.1:0-2119 GCA_043733065.1 Ferruginibacter sp. | reverse complement strand
GCCTTGGTTCGGTGCGCCATGAATGAATAACATGTAAAGTTTATTCAATGCTATACAAAAGATGGAGGTAGGTCCTCCGCATACGCCTTGCAGTAGGGGTTTGCAAATCGTCTTATGCTGCTGTAGTCAAAAGCTATGGTAGTGAGCAATAAGTTAAAAGGGCTCATAAAGGGTTCAGATGAGTATAAAGGAGTTGAACGAAAGTGAACTGTTCGATAACGTGTCGAAAAGGCTCCTCGTTGTTAAAAGTATTGGTATCGAACCACTGATATGATTACTGTAATGGAAAGCTGTTTACTGATTACAGAACAACCGGCATTAAGGCAGCAAGAACTTTATACAGGCTTTTGTACGGAACTTGGGACTACTATTATTACGATGTGCATCCAGCCTTGTTTGTATAAACAATTCAATTGCACCCTAGGTGTGAGAAGCGTAAAATAGTTGCGGACTAAATCGTAGTAGTGTTGAAGTTTCTGTAATGGAAATGGAGCGAAGGTTTTAGCTTGTTTGTTACTGCTAACAAAGACAATTTTGCAAATGCAGAAGAGGATTGAGTTTAGTAAGATTAAGGAATAGTTTTTACTATTTTTAGAACAAGAAGAGCCGTGTGCATTGAGAGGTGCAAGCACGGTTCTGTGAGAAGCTTGGGCTGAAATACCCTTGCTTACTCGACTGTCGCACGAAATGTTCGCTAAGGTCAGCAAAAAATTACTGTTTTGAAAAAGTAAATAAATTTATTTTAAAAAAAATATTTTGATTGAAGCGAATGGTTCGTGCGACACTTATTGCGCAAAGCCAGCCCCCATTTCTTCACAAGGGGCTGCGGCGTGAGCTGCTTTGTAGCTCTCTGCCTTTGGCGAGAGTAAAACGGCAATCCTTTTTTTGCATGCTGCGGCGTAGCCGCAGCATGCAAAAAAATAAAAATCAAAGAACTCGTACTAACACATAAATATAAATCTCTTATTTCAAAATATCATCTAACACAAAATACTTTTAGCATAATAGTTTTTTTGATAACCTATTATTTATGGGGCGGCAGGTTGAAAACCAAGCCTTGGCTTGCAAGAGTGTATGCTATGGGCACTCACGAAAGTATAAAGTGACCAAATCAGGCTCAAAACTCAATTATCCTTTTTCCTAAAATTTTCCTCTTTATAATTTTGTGGGTCTATTTCGTTATAGTCTAATTTATTTTTCTTAAGAAATTTTATGGCATCTTCTTTATTTCCTGTAATTTCTAACTTTCTCATTATAATATTAGGATAAGTACCAAGATAATAATGATATCCTTCTAAATAAGGACTATTCATACCTATCGCTTCATAGATTGAAATTAAAAACTTACTACATGTATCAGAATCATTAAGTTTTATAGTTAAGGTATTAAAAAAAATCATATTATTTATGCTATTTTTTTCAAAAAAACTAATTCCATTAATTGCAATAGTTACATTACCATAGAGGTTTTTACTTAAGATTCCGTTTACATTCTTTTTTTTTGTAAAAAAACTTAATTCAAAATTTTTAAAAGGTTCATAAAGCGATGTTCTTTTTAGCTTTCGACCATTAATATATTCGACCTTTGATTTTATATTAAAACTACCTAAGCTATTCATATTTAGAAAATATTCAACATATGTTTTCGAATCAATATAACCATTGTATTCAAATTCTGTTTTTCCTTTATTAGCACGTACAGTTTCATTTTCTGTGAGTAAATTTTTTGATAAAAATTTACTTTGGCTATACCTGTAAAAAGGTTGAATACCTATTTTATTATAGGCGTTATTGTCACTAAGACTGTCGTCGATAATGTATTCTTTAACTACAGCTCCCATAAATGCTCTACCGTCATTATTATCCAATACAAAATCAATTCTATTATTAAAAAAATCTTCTACCTTTTTTTGTGAAAAGCAAAAAAGAGGTAACGCATATAGTAAGAAGAAGAATATTTTTTTCATTTTATAGATTTTTAAAATAATTTTTAATAATATCAACTAACATATTTAATACATTATCTTCGTAAGAAGTCAATTTTGTACCATCTTTTAAATCATATATACCTTGATATGACTGAAATAGATAAAAATACAAATTTTTTGAAAAATTTTGA
>JAYTGY010000222.1:0-2054 GCA_043733065.1 Ferruginibacter sp. | reverse complement strand
TTATTGTTTTCCAACCGAGCATAAAATCTTTGTAGCGTAGTGTGGTGCGTACAAAAGTTTTTGCATAATGTAAGTCGTACAAATCAATATAGGGCAAACTATTTCTATTGGGGTAATAACTCAATGCCCCAATGTTTTTATCTGCTGTTTCTATGGTTCTATTGGCATCAAATAAGTTTTCGTACTTTTCGGTAATGTGTTTACCGTCTTGTATATACTCGGCGCCTGCTTTACCCGCCAATACTACATTGCGTGGGTTCCAACTTATTTTATAATGCCACGGGTTATCATCGCTTTCTGGTGCAACCAAACCACCACAATGGCTTTTAAAAGATGTTATTTTTCCGCCTTTTGCTTTTATATCATCAATAATCTGCATGGCACTCATATGATCTATGCCTGGGTCAAGCCCCATTTCGCAAAGAAAAATAATGCCTTTGTTTTTTACTTCATTTTCCAACGCTTTTATTTGCTCATCAGCATACGAAGCAGTGAGTAAATGTTTGCCATATTGTGCACAATCTTTTGCAATGAGGATATGCAAAAAAGGCGGCATCATAGAAATAATCAAGTCAGTATTTTTGATAAGCTCTACTCTTAAAATATCATTGGTAATATTGGCTTCAATTGCTGTGGTTGATGTATGAGATTTTGTTTTTTGTTCTATGAGTTTTTTATCGGCATCTACAATGGTTACATGCCAATTGTTTTGGGCAGCATTGTCTATTAAAAATTCTATAAGTACAGATGCAGATTTTCCTGCGCCAAAGAGGAGTATGTTTTTCAAACCTTTTTATGTGCAAGATAGGATTTGATTTTAGATTTCAGATTGATGATTTAAGATTTTTTGAGCCTTATATTTCGAAAATGATTAAATTGCAATATAAATTTACAATTATGTCTGTTGTTTTAATAAAAAATGGTTCTCCTAAAACCACTACTTTAAAAACTAAAGTTTGTGCTACAGATAAAAAAATTGCTGTAAAAAAATCTGCATTTGAAATAGAATGCGAGAAAGGTTTTACAATTGAAGAATCCCGCAAACGTATTCATGATAAAATAGACAGTTTGTGGAAAAAGTGATTATTAGCCCGTATGCGGATAATAAACTTTTAGAGTTGGTTGATATCCTTTACAATTTTGAATATTTTGGATTTAGAGTAGGTGCCAAAAATTATGTAGATGAAATTTATGATTTTATTTATACCATTCCTTCACTTAAACATAAACCTGCAACAAATCAGACTTTAGGTTCACTGTATTGTAAATACAAGCCGAATAGAAATACAACTTGGTATGTATTTTTTGATGTTGAAAAAGATGTTTATCTCATAAAAAATATTGTAAATAATCATAGTAAAGATTATCCACTTTATATTTCAGGATTTTAAAATTGCATAATCTATTGCATAATCTACGCTTTGGTAAAAGATGAGTAAAGATTTTCTGCTAAAGAGCGGCGGGATGGGCAGTAGTAGCTGCCGCAAATTATACAGCTTAAAGTACAAAAGAACATTGCTGCGGCACTACTACAGACAGCCCGGACTGATGTTCAACAAAGATTTGAACCTAACCGCCAAAAAATAAAAATTACAATTGTATTTCTTTGTTTCCTCTGCCTTCTTTGTGGTTAAATTCTTATCCACAAACACCCTAAAACATGTGTAAAACATTACCAAAAAACACCGTTTTTGATGCTAAAAAAAGCTTAAAAAACGCTAATTTCGCAGACATTGAATTTATATGGAAAATAACGAACAGAATAACGAAGAATTAAACGAAGCCAACAACTCTGGTAACGCCAATAATAGGGGTAAAGTAATACCTGTATTGATAGAAGAGCAAATGAAAACTTTTTACATTGACTACTCCATGAGTGTGATTGTAGGAAGGGCTTTGCCTGATGTGCGTGATGGGCTTAAACCAGTGCATAGGCGTGTGTTGTATGGCATGAATGAATTGAGCAATGCGAGCAACAAACCGTACAAAAAAAGTGCTCGTATTGTGGGTGAGGTAATGGGTAAGTATCACCCACACGGTGATGCGAGTATATA
>JAYTGY010000221.1:0-6491 GCA_043733065.1 Ferruginibacter sp. | reverse complement strand
AAGTGTAACAGTATCAGTCGCAACATCGGTAGAGAAATTATCCAGACTGGATCGTAATACCCATCGTGTAACTCCAGATGCAGGAGCTCTATCATATCGTTGAAAAAAAGATAATTTAGTAAGATTTAAAACATATCCCGAATTTGGCGTAATAGTAAAACCTACATATTCGTTGGGGTTTACTATTAATGTTGAATCTGTCCAGTTTTCAGATTCAAATTCATTAGTTCTAAGATGGCAAATCAACAATGGCCCTGCAAAAGCATAATTACTAAACGTTGCATTGGCAGGTTGTGCATTTATTGCAGGGTTTTGATTGGGGCAAGCCCCAAGTCCTGTAAAAGAATACACACCCAATTGTGCTTGTGATTGACTACTTAGTAATAACATTAAAAAACTTAATGCTAAAACAAAAGTTTTTTTACTTAATCTTATATTAGTAGAAACTGTTTTCATCTGTTGGTTTTTATGAGAATAAAAATATTGATGGATATAGGTATTGAAAATAAATTTCAAATAATTAAAAATAATAGAAAATATCATCAAAATTTTTGTTGTTAGGGGTTGCAATTTACCTTCTAACTCGAGTAGATTTGGCTTCATTTTCTTTGGATATTAAAGTGTTTGTTCTATTTTAAATTTGTTAAATAATTAATTTTTAATCATTTAACAAATTTTTACTGAAACTCATTGTATTCCAGTAACTATATAAACGTGTAATTGTGCTTATTATTATCTCTGAAATTGCAATCTTAATAACTAGATATTTTTTATGGTGATACAAACCTAGTTTTAGTACCTAAAATGCATAGCAAAAACAATGGTTTTTTAGTCCGAAAATCTTAAATTCATCCTCACCTTTTCAGCAAAAATGGCAGCAAAAATTTATAGGAATAGTTTTTGCCAAGTTAGAAAACAATTAAGCAATATATTTGCATACCTAATTTATAAGCAATGAATTTTAATAGCGAATTTGAAAAATATGCCATAAAGCATAAAGGAATAAATAGCAATACGCTTAGCGGTTATAATAAATTAAACGCTAAACAATTTGAAAACCAAAATCCTTTGGCAGACTGGGGAAATGTAACAAACCTTACCCCAAACATTATAGAGGAGCGCCCCATGAACGTAGCCGTAATGGACGTTTACAGCCGTTTAATGATGGATAGAATTATCTTTTTGGGCTATCCAATAAACGACGAAGTAGCAAACATTGTAACCGCACAATTGTTGTTTTTAGAAAGTACCGACCGTGTAAGAGATATACAAATGTACATCAACTGCCCAGGTGGCGGCGTTTACGCAGGTTTAGGTATGTATGATACTATGCAATTTATTACGCCAGATATTGCAACCATTTGTACAGGCATGGCTGCAAGCATGGGCCAAGTACTAATGTGTGCAGGCGCCAAAGGCAAGCGTACAGCGCTTAAGCATAGCCGTATAATGATGCATCAGCCAAGCGCAGGCGCAGGCGGGCAAGCAAGCGATGTGCAAATAACCGTAAACGAAGTAAAAAAAGTAAAGCATGAGTTGTACGAAATCATAGCATTTCACACAGGGCAGCCAGTAGATAAAATTGCCGAAGATTGCCATAGAGATAAATGGATGACATCGCAAGAAGCAAAAGAATATGGCTTGGTCGATGAAGTGCTGTTGATAAATGCCCGCAAGCAAAAGAAAGATTAGAACCTTCGGTAAAAAAGCCTTGCTTTTTAACCGAACAAGAACAGCAGCTATGGGCAGCTTCATTGGCGTCGCACATTTCATCGATATATCTTTACTCATCTTTTATTATGCAATAGATTATGTAGTAGATTATGCACAGTAAAAATTTAAAAAAAGAGAAACACAAAACGAAAAAGAGAAACAACAAAATTTAAAACCCCTCATTTCTCTTTTGACCTCTTAGTAAATTATAAACGTAAAACGAAAAAGAGAAACAACAAAATTTGAAACCTACTCTCCTTTTCTCCTTTAACCTCTTAGTAAAAAAATAAAAAAACATGAATTCATATTTCAAAAATACCAAATTAAACGACGAAGAAGAAAACCCAAAAGACCTTCCAGAAAGCCCGATGGAAAAAATGATGTCAGGCTGGCAGTTCGATAAAAAATTTATAGAGCAACGCAAAATATTTTTGTGGGGTGCGGTAGATGATAAAAGTGCAAAAGACATTACCAACCGCCTCATGTATTTAGAAGCCATAGACCCAGGCAAAGAAATTACGTTTTACATAAACAGCCCAGGCGGAGTTGTAACTAGTGGCATGGTTATTTACGATACTATGCAAATGATATCGTCGCCCGTAAGCACAGTATGCATGGGCATGGCAGCAAGCATGGGTAGCATTTTACTAAGCGGTGGCCAAAAAGGTAAACGCTTCATATTTCCAAGTGGCGAGGTAATGATACACCAACCAAGCGGCGGTGGCCAAGGCGTAAGTGCCGACCTCGAAATTATGGCCATACAAATGCAAAAAGTAAAAGAAATGGGTGCAGATGTTTTAGCAAAAAACTGTGGCAAAACCCGTGAGCAAATTATGAAAGATTTTGATAGAGATTATTGGATGGATGCCAAAGAAGCAGTTGAGTATGGTATAGTGGATGGGATGATGGAGAAACTCTAAAAATTGAAGGTTGAAAGTTGAAAGTTGAAGGTTTTTTAGGTTTGAGGTTTATGCTAATCATTAAAAATTGTAATGAGAAAAGGTTTTGCACTTACAAATGCAAAACCTTTTTTAGATTTTATACCTTAATACAGTTAGTTGGTAGGCGGCTGTTTAGTTATGATTCCATACCAGAGTAGCATTTTAGAACACCTTTATGTACAAAAAAGTTGATGCACATAAAGGACAAAAACATTTCCATATTCTATAAACATAAAAAATTAGTGCATAATAGCGTTTTCAAAATTACCAATTGTGAAAAATTCTTTTAAAAGAAAAAAATCAAATCAAGTTAATAATTAGCAAGTTATATTTTTCAAGCTAAAAACTAAAAAACAACGTACATTTAGGAAAACAGTAACTATTTTAAGTTTAATTTTGCAAATTATATAATCCCACAATGGATATTAAACCTGGTACACTTTTACAAAAAATTGATAGCCCTGCCGATTTAAAAAAATTGAGCAAAGACCAAATGCAACAAGTTACCGATGAACTTCGTCAGTACATTATTGATGTGGTGAGTGTGTATGGTGGGCACTTTGGTGCAAGCTTAGGCGTAGTAGAGCTTTCTGTCGCATTGCATTATGTTTTCAATACACCTTACGATCAGTTGGTTTGGGATGTTGGTCATCAATCGTACGGGCATAAAATTCTTACAGGTCGTAGAGATAATTTTCCAACCAACAGAAAAAAAGATGGGCTTAGTGGTTTTCCAAAGCGTAGCGAAAGTGAGTACGATACTTTTGGTGTGGGGCATTCTTCTACATCTATTTCTGCTGCATTGGGTATGGCCATGGCTAGCCAATACAAAGGCGAAACCGATAGGCAACATATAGCAGTAATTGGCGATGGTGCCATGACAGCGGGCATGGCTTTTGAAGCTATGAACCATGCAGGCATTGAAAAAAGCAATGTACTTATTATTCTCAACGATAATTGCATGAGCATCGACCCAAATGTGGGTGCACTCAAAGAATATTTAACCGATATTACCACTTCACATACTTACAATAAAGTAAGAGATGATGTATGGAATTTATTGGGCAAACTGCCTGTGGGAAAGACTTTCACACGAAGTATGGCTTCTAAACTTACCGATGGTTTAAAAGGCATGGTAAGCAGCAGCAGCAATTTATTTGAAGCATTAAAGCTGCGTTATTTTGGCCCAATAGATGGACACAATGTGGCTAAATTGATTGAAACTTTACAAGATCTTAGAGACATACCTGGCCCCAAATTATTGCATATAAAAACCGTAAAAGGAAAAGGATACGACCTTGCAGAAAAAGACCAAACCAAATGGCATGCACCGGGCTTGTTTGATAAAGTAACTGGCGAAATAGCAAAGAAAAAATTTGATATTCCACAACCGCCAAAATACCAAGATGTATTTGGGCATACGATAATAGAACTAGCAGAAAAGAACGATAAAATAATGGGCGTAACGCCAGCAATGCCGAGTGGTTGCTCTTTAAAATTTATGATGGAAGCCATGCCCTATCGTGCATTTGATGTAGGCATTTGCGAACAACATGCAGTAACACTTAGCGCAGGCATGGCTACACAAGGCTTGCGAGTATTTTGCAATATTTATTCATCGTTTATGCAGCGTGCATACGATATGGTTATACACGATGTGGCCATACAAAAATTACCAGTTATATTTTGTTTAGATAGAGCAGGTCTCGTTGGTGAAGATGGCCCAACACACCACGGTTGTTACGACATTGCATACATGCGTTGCGTTCCACACATGATTGTGAGTGCGCCTATGAACGAAGGCGAGCTAAGAGATTTAATGTACACCGCACAACTAGAAAAAAATCAATTACCATTTTCTATA
This sequence comes from Ferruginibacter sp., assembly GCA_043733065.1. Classification (GTDB taxonomy): domain Bacteria; phylum Bacteroidota; class Bacteroidia; order Chitinophagales; family Chitinophagaceae; genus Ferruginibacter. The sequence continues at coordinate 1,973 of JAYTGY010000221.1, read as the reverse complement.
CGTTACCCACGTGGCGAAGGCACCATGCCTGAGTGGCGTACCGAAATGAAAGAAATAAAAATTGGCACAGGTCGTAAATTGAAAGATGGCGAAGAAATTGCTATTTTAAGTTTCGGTCATCCAGGTAATTTTGCAGCCGAGGCTATACGTGATGTAAAGAAAGAAGGCATTAACCCTGCACATTACGATATGCGTTTTGCAAAACCGTTAGATGAAGAAATGTTGCACGAAGTATTTGCAAAGTTCAATAAAATAATAACTATCGAAGATGGCACAATCGTTGGTGGCTTTGGCTCTGCGGTGTTGGAGTTTATGAATGCACATGGCTACAAAGCAGATGTAAAAATAATGGGTATTCCAGATAGATTGGTAGAGCACGGTACACCAAAACAGCTGTACAACGAAATTGGTATTGATGCAAACGGAATAGCCGCCACACTTAGAAGCTTTGTAGAAAATAAAGTATTGGTGTAGAAAAAATTTTTTAAAAATAACAATCCCATAAATATGAAAATGTTTGTGGGATTTTTTTTGGGCGGTTTGCTTCAGTTTTTCAATCAGCTTTCGCCCGGGCTATCCGCTGCAAGTCCTCGCTCCTTCGTCGCTGTGGGCTTTCCGCTTCTATCCCGCCGCTCTTCATCGGTAAATCTTTTCTCAGCTTTTATTATGCATTAGATTATGTTTTCTTTGTTTCCATAATTATTTCAACCAAAATTTTGCAGTTGCTCACAAAAGAGATGACATCATTTAAAAAGATATCATCTCTAAGCTAGGAAATTGCAAAAAATATTGAATTGCAAAATGTGGATTCAATGCTTTTATTTTTTATTAAAAGGCACAAAAAAAGGAGAACACTTTCGCACTCTCCTTTTTACAAATTTTATTGCATTATTATCTACCTACTCCCATTTTTGCTTCTATACTCAATGTAGCATGTGGTACTGCACGCAATCTTGCTTTATCTATCAGTTTGCCAGTTATTCTGCAAACTCCGTAGGTTTTATTTTCAATACGCATCAATGCTTTTTCTAAATGATCTACAAAAGTTATTTGGCGACTTGCCATTTGGCTCAGCTGTTCTCTTTCCATACTTAAACTACCATCTTCCATTGTCATATAACGTCCATCTCCTTCATCGCCACCCATATCATCTTTGCGAGTAATTAAACCTTGCAAATAAGACAATTCCTTTTTAGCAGAACCCAATTTGCGTTGTATTAATTCTTTAAACTCCATTAAATCAGAATCGCTGTACATTACAATAGATGCCCCAGGATCTACTGGTGCTTTATCTAAAACAGATTTTGTAAAATCTGGTTCATATTTACGAGATGTTTTGGTATTTATTTTTGGCATTACCAAAGGTTTTTTTACCTCAGGTTTTGCGGGAGCAGCTTTTGCTGCTTTCGCTTTGTCTTCTACTTTTTTTGCAGCTACAGCTTTTGCCAATGCTTTTTGATGATCTGGCTTAGCTTCTTTTACTGGCGCTGCCTTAGCAACTACCTTTTTGGTTTCTATCTTTTTTGCCAATGGTTTTGTTTGAGTTTTTGTAGCAACTACTTTTTTTGCTACTGGCTTCGCTGCCACTTTTTTAATTTGTTTCGCTGGTGCTTTTGCCACAGGTTTTGCTACAGGTTTTGCTACTTTTTTTGCAGCTACAACTTTTTTGGGAGCAGTTTTTGCCGCAGGTTTTTTAACAACAGCTTTTGCCGCAGGTTTACTTGCAACTTTTTTTGCAGGCACAACTTTTTTTGCAGCTACAACTTTTTTAGCAGGGGTTGCTTTTTTTGCTACTGGTGCGGCTTTTTTAGCTGCCGGCTTTTTTGCTGCTACTTTTGCAGCTGGTTTTTTAGTCGCCATAAGTACGCTCTATTTTTTTAAAACAGTTACTGTTAATATAGACTCGTTTACCTCAACTCGCATTCCATCAATAATTTGTGGTACAAATTCTATTGAGTCTGCTAATATTTCGG
>JAYTGY010000220.1:0-17206 GCA_043733065.1 Ferruginibacter sp. | reverse complement strand
CTGCAAGCTTTCATGGAGATTTAAAAGAAATATTTACACAATTGCATGGCAAAGAATTATCGTATAATAATTTGGTAGATGTGGATGCTGCTTTGCAACTTATTGCCGAATTTAATGAAGAAAAGAATGCTGTATTTAGCATCATAAAACACACCAATGTTTGCGGAGCAGCCATTAAAGAAAATGCGATCAACGCCTGGAAAGCAGCCCTATCAGGCGACCCTGAAAGTGCTTTCGGTGGTGTGCTCATTTGCAATCAAGAAATTGATGAAGCTACTGCAAATGCCATTAATGAAATATTTTTTGAAGTGTTAATGGCCCCATCTTTTAACGAAGATGCATTACAAATTTTACAACAAAAGAAAAATAGAATTTTATTGCAAGTAAAAAAATATCCTAAGCATAAGCTTCAAACAAAGTCTTTACTTAATGGTGTTTTGATACAACAAGCTGATGAAGGTAATTTTGCAGAGTGGATAGAAGTTGGGGGAAGAGAAACAACATCTTCAGAAAAAAACTCTTTAAGTTTTGCAAATATTTTGTGCAAGCATTTAAAGAGTAATGCCATTGCTTTGGTAAAAGATAACCAACTTATAGGAAAAGGTTGTGGGCAAACAAGCCGTATAGACGCACTTAGAAATGCCATAGACAAAGCAAAACAATTTGGTGCAGACACAACAGGGGCGGCACTTGCAAGCGATGCGTTTTTTCCTTTTGATGATTGCGTGCGTATAGCACATACTGCGGGTATAGATGCATTTATACAACCTGGAGGCTCTATGAGAGATAATGATAGTATTGAATATTGCAAAGTAAATAACCTTGCAATGGTTATTACAAGTACAAGACATTTTAAACATTAATATATTTTAATTGCCACAATCAGATAAAGCAAAGGGATATTTTGCACTTTTTATTACTAGCACAGTGTGGGGCACTACATGGGTGGTGAGCAAAATAGGCGTTGGAGAATTACCAGCTTTACAAATGGCATACTTACGTCAATTTTTTGCAGGCACAATCTTTGTTGCCTTTTTTTTGTTTTATAAAAAACTTCCGCTCCCAACAGCTAAGCAATTTCGATGGTTATTACTGATGTCCATCATTATGTTTTTATCTGCAAATGCTTTGAGCACTTGGGCTATAAAATATATTCCTGCAGGCTTGGGTGCGCTCATAGGTGCATTGTATCCACTATGTGTAGTTATTTTAGAAAGACTATTTTTTAACAGCAAGCGTATGACAGCTTTAACTTTTGTTGGTTTATTTTTAGGTATTGCTGGCATAGCAATGGTGTTTTATGAAAATGCATTTACAACTGCTGGCCCCGATTTTTGGCTTGGTATTATTCTGTCTATTATAGCCATGCTTTCGTGGAGTATTGGTACTATATTAATTGCAAGAAATAAAGTTGATATTAATCCATATTATGGTGTGGGCTGGCAAATGCTAATTAGTTGTGTTATTCTATTTATAATTATGCAAACAACACAAACAGTTGTACCTATTACACAAATATCTGGCAAAGGTTGGTTTGCTATTTCTTATTTGGTGGTGTTGGGTTCTCTCATTGCTTTTGTAGCTTTTATTTATAGTATGAAAAAATTACCGGCTGCAGTTTCATCTTTATACGCCTACATAAATCCACTGGTGGCAATGGTTTGCGGTTATTTTATTGTAGAAGAAAATTTGAGTAAAAATATTCTTATTGGTGCTATCATTACGCTTATTGGTGTTTTCCTGGTAAACTATTCTATTAAAAAATCATCACAAATTATTACCGAAGCTGAGATATAAATTTCTCATACAAATCTGCCCATCCTTCGAATTCTTTGCCTGTGCCCAAAATACTATTGTGGAAAACAGTTACCATTTCTCCATTTACTTTTTTATTTTCATTGTAATAATACATTAATTCTTCAAACGATTCATCAATGAATAACTTTTGTTGATAAAAACAATTGGCATCCATAAAACAAAATGGATGAATACGAAGCGTTGTAATTTTTTCATTTATTAAATCGTACCAAAAATAAGAAGATGCTACAGAGGCTCTAAAACCATTAATGGTACCATATCCCATGCTATAATCATGTTGTATGCCGGCATCTAATAATCTTTTATAACCTTCAGGCAAATTAAATTTTATATAATGTTGTCGAGATGATTTGATTTCTATAGAAGAAATACTTTCTAATATTTCTTTTTCTTCCTTTAATATTTCTATAGCATCGTAACTTTTCCAAGATGGGTGAATGCCAATATCGTATTTTTCAGCATGTGCTTTTATAAGCTCTTGCATTGCTTCATTATCGGGTAAAATATTTTTATCGTATTGCCCATTTTCTTTTGCTACCAAAAAAAAATAAAGTGGCTTCAAATTATATTGCGCATGCAATTCATCTAAAAAATCATAACAATCAAAAGGGTCGTCATTTTTGCCTAAAAGAGTACCCAGTCTTTCAAATGAAGGTTTTTTAATAAAGCCAAGTGTATTTCTTACAAATCCTTTTTCTCTGTAAGACCAAGCCATATCAATATCGTATGTTGGCAAATAATTGAAAGAAGATGGTAAATATTTGATAGTTGAGAAAAGATTTTTCAATTGTATTGCAAAATTATTTATCCAAATATTTACTAAGGGGATATGTAGAAACTTTTCTTTATGTGCTATAGAATTTTCGTGTGCATATCTGCCATAGTTATCTCTTGTGTGAGGTAAATATTCTTCATAGCGTGTAATTAAATAAAAGCTAGCAGCAAAAATATCAAAGAAATAATTTCCATTGTTATTTTTAAAGAAACAGGTTTCGTAATTTTCTTTAAAACAATTTATTTGTTGTGCTTTTATTCCATTTTGAAGCAGTAGCCCATGGGGCTCAATCTGAAAACTATTCTTAAATTCTTTATGACTATAATTTATTTTATTGCCTTCGTGTTCATTAAAGGTTTCATCATCTATTGTAAGACTATAGCTAGTATGCAATATTTCTTCAAAAATAAATTTGCAGATGTATTGTAGGCGGGTGGTTGATTGTGGAGTGTATATGAGTAGCATACAACTTAATATTTCAGTGGTTTTCGTTTTGTATGTCTTACTCGCACAACTCGTATTACTTTTTCATCAAAATAAATTGATACTCTAATGTGATAAATTTCAAATGACCTAAAACTGCCTTTTGTGTTTTCTGTTTTGTATTTATCTCTACTTTAAAACTCAGGGTGCTTTATGGCATATTTTACATTTTGCAATACTTCTAATGCAACTTTTTCTGCATTTTGAATAGAATCCTTCTCAATAAAATCAAGGATTTTTTCAAAGCTTTTTGTAGCTCTTTTAGACCAAACTAGCTTTCTCATATCTCTTTTTAATCATTGATTCTACTTCAGTATGCGTATAAAAATTTCCTTTGTCAATTTCTTCCATTGCTTCGCTTATCTCTTTATTATATTCAATAATATCTTCGCCACTCATTCTGGGTGAAATATTATACGTTTTAAACAAAGCAAAAACAGCATTTATAATATCATCTTCGCTTTTATCTACATATTGATGTAGCTTTTCTCTTATTTCTATTGTACTCATAAAATAAATGTACGATTATTTTTTAATTCTTATGCTGTTCTTTCCACATTTCATTAAACGTCTTTTTACTAAAATTTAAATCACCTCGATGCTTCGTCCAACCTTTAAAAATATTATTTACAAAAGCATTTTTTAATGGCCCTGTGCCCATGTTCATCATACTCCTGTGCATACTAGCAAACTTCCACAATTTCCATGCTGCTTTTTCTCCTAAACTTGACAAGCCTTCCTCGGCTGCTTCTTTTCTATTATCTAATAAAAGTTCGTGTAGGTTTATTTTTACTGCACATACTTCTGTACAATTACCACATAATGATGATGCATGACTAAGGTGTTTAAAATCATCCATGCCTTGAAGGTGAGGTGTAATAACGCTTCCAATAGGACCACTATAAGTTGTACCATAACTAAACCCACCAATATTTTTATATACAGGGCAAGCATTTAAACAAGCGCCACATCTTATACAATACAAACTCTCTCTTTGTTTTGGGTTTTGTAAAATATTTGTACGGCCATTATCTAACATTATTACATACATTTCTTCAGGACCATCCGTTTCGTTGGCTTGTCTAGGCCCAGCTATTATGCTATTATAAACGGTTATTTTCTGCCCTGTACCAAATGTACTTAGCAACGGCCAAAACAATCCCAAATCTGTAAGTGATGGAATTACTTTTTCTATACCAACAATAGCAATATGTGTTTTTGGAAATGCGCAACTTAATCTTCCATTGCCTTCATTTTCTGTAACAGCTATTGCACCAATATCAGCAATAATAAAATTAGCACCCGTAACACCCACTTCAGCTTCTACATATTTCTCTCTTAAAATTTCTCTGGCTTTTAGTGTAAGTTGCTCTGGTGTTAAATCTATTGGCGTGCCTAATTTTTCATGAAATAATTTTGCTACATCTTCTTTACTCTTATGCATAGCAGGCGTTACAATATGGTAAGCCGTTTCTCCATCTAGTTGTTGAATGTATTCTCCCAAATCCGTTTCTATACTATCAATGCCATGCTTTTCTAAATTATCATTTAGGTGAATTTCTTCCGTAACCATGCTCTTACTCTTCACCAAGATTTTGCAATTTTTGGCTTCACATATTTTTATAATTTCTGCCATGGCTTGCTCTGCAGTTTCTGCCCAAATAACTTTACCCCCACGTTTGGTAAAATTAGCTTCAAAAGTTTCTAAGGTTTGGTCTAAGTTTTCTATGGCACGCCACTTAGTATTTTTTGCACGCTCTCTTGCCAAATGTTCATCTGCAAATTGTGTTTTGCCCACAGGCACTACAGCATTGTATCTACCAATGTTGAAGTTAATTTTTTTGCGATGTTCTAAATCAACAGCTTTAGATGCACTTTTCTCTAAAAAAATATTTGAGTTATCTGACATACTATTTAATTACTATTTTCTTAAATTACAATTTCCTTTCTAAACCACTCCATCCACCACCATTATACACTTGTACGTAACCGTTAGATTTTAAAACGCCCTTTGCGGTAGCACTTCGCATTCCGCTTGCGCAACAAGTAATAATCGTTTTGTTTTTATCTTTTAGTTTATTCAAATTGTTTACAATTGAGTCTACTGGAATATTGATAGAGTCTTTAATATGCCCGCTATCAAACTCGCCTTTGCTTCGCACATCAACAATTATAGCTCCGTCTTTTACCAATTGTGCATAATCGGTTGCAGGCCCAAGGCCAAATATTTTTCTTAGAAATTGTATCATCGTTTTTTATTTAATTACTTTTAATTGTTTCCCCACTTTTACAAATGCAGCAATAGCTTTATCTAAATGCGTTTGCTCATGTGCAGCGCTTAGTTGCACACGTATGCGTGCTTGCCCCTTTGCTACTACAGGAAAGAAAAAGCCAATTACATAAATACCTTCTTCTAATAATTGTGCAGCAAAATTTTGTGCAATTGCTGCATCGTATAACATGATAGGTACAATTGGATGCTCACCAGGCTTTATATCAAAACCAGCAGCAGTCATTTTCTCTCTAAAATATTTTGTGTTGTATTCTAGTTTATCTCTAAGCTCGGTAGTTTGGCTAAGCATATCTAACACAGCTATAGATGCGCCTACAATGCTTGGTGCTAGAGTGTTTGAGAAAAGATATGGTCTGCTGCGTTGGCGCAACATTTCTATAATTTCTTTTTTGCCACTTGTAAAACCACCGCTTGCACCACCCAAAGCTTTACCCAATGTTCCAGTAATAATATCTATCCTTCCAACTACATTTCTATGCTCATGCGTACCACGTCCTGTCTTACCTAAAAAACCAGATGAGTGGCATTCGTCTATCATTACAATAGCATCGTATTTATCAGCTAGGTCACAAATTTTATCTAGCTGCGCAATAGTGCCATCCATACTAAACGAACCATCGGTAACAATTATACGGCTTCGTAAGTTTGAAGCTTCTTTTAATTTTTCTTCAAGGTCTGCCATGTTATTATGTTCGTATCTATAACGCTGTGCTTTGCATAAACGTACACCATCTATAATACTCGCATGGTTCAATGCATCGCTAATTATAGCATCTTGTTCATTAAACAATGGTTCAAAAACTCCGCCATTAGCATCAAAAGCGGCGGCATATAAAATCGTATCTTCTGTGCCTAAAAATGCAGAAAGCTTTTGCTCCAATTCTTTATGAATATCTTGCGTACCGCAAATAAAACGCACACTGCTCATACCATAACCACGAGTATCAATATATTTTTTTGCTGCATCTACCACTTTTGGATGAGCAGATAAACCGAGGTAGTTGTTGGCACAAAAATTCAATACTTGTTTTCCGTTTACAGTAATTTCTGCTCCTTGCTGGCTGCTAATTATTCTTTCTTTTTTAAATAAACCTGCTGCATTTATTTCTGCTAATTCTTCTCCTATTCTTATTGAAAATGGGTTATTCATTGTAATTATTTTTGCTAGGCAAAAGTAACGATTAAATGCATTTTTACGTTTACAAAATTATACTGTAGTAAAAGTTATATTACTATTGATCAAACATTCATGAATATTTATTTTTAAGTACAACTAAAAAAAACTTTTTCATTTTGTAACTTTTTATAACAAGGCAACGTTAAACTATTAAAGAAGCAAAATAGATGTAACTTTAATTATAAAACGCTCACCTCTGCATGACCGAAAAAGATTATAACGAATGTGTGAAGCTATATGCTGATAATGTGTATCGGTTTATTCTTAAAAATATTAAGAATGAGGAAGATGCAAAAGATGTTGTACAAAGTTCGTTTGAAAAAATGTGGAGTAATAAAGAAAGGGTAGAAAATTTAAAATGCAAAAGTTTTTTGTTTACCGTGGCTTACAATACCATGATAGATCTTATTCGGAAAAACAAAAAAATCGTTTTGAAAGATGATTTTAGCGAAACAATATTAGGCAACAATACACAACAACAAAACACAAAAAGAATTTTAGAAGAAGCCTTGAGCAGATTAAATGAAAGAGATAAAAGCCTTGTAATGCTTAAAGATTATGAAGGATATAATTATGCTGAAATTGGTGAAATAACAAATTTAAACGAAAGCCAAGTAAAAGTGTATTTGCACAGAGCAAGGTTACAGCTGAGAGAATATTTGGTAAAAATGGAAAATGTATTGTAAGAGTATTGAGTATTTAGTATTTAGATAATAGACAAAACAAAAACAAAAATGAACATCAACCGTAATAATTATGAACACTTTTTTTTGCTATATGCAGATGAAGAGTTGCGGGCAGATGAGCGTAAAGCAGTAGAAGATTTTGTAGCAGAAAATGAAGACGTAAGAATAGAATTGGAAATGCTACAAGCAGCCGTGTTGCCTGTTGAAGAAATTATGTTTGCAGATAAAAGTTTTTTATACAAGGAAACAATTTTTGATTGCAAACTGCAAGAAAAGTTATTATTAAAAATAGATGATGAATTAGAAGGAAAAGAACTGGTAGAAATAAATACATTGCTTGCTACAAATGCCAATGCCAATAGAGAGTATGATTTATTGCTTCGCACAAAATTAGATACAACAGAAAAAATTATTTTTGAAGAAAAACATTTGCTTTATAAAAATGAAAGAGATAATGTGATTGTGTATAGATGGTTAAGATGGGCTGCCGCAGCTGTATTCATTGGGTTTGGATTATTTTTTGGGTTAAAGTATTTTGGCAAAAATATCACACCATCAGATTCGGAAATTGCTAGCAAACCAATCATTAAAAATAAAAAAAACAATACCGTTTTACAAATAAATAATGATACTAATATTACACAAAACGTTGCTAAAATAACAAATTTAAATAACGATGTAAAAGAAAATAACACTTTAGCAAACAAAAAAAATAGTAGTGAAAATGTAGTAGTAGTTAAGAAAAAAGAAACGGAAATTAATAAAAATATTGTTACAAAAAACAATATACAAACAGCGCAAATTGGTAAAACAAACAAGCAAGAACAAGTGGCAACATTGAAAAAAGAAAACACAATACAACCATTACAAAAAATTACTAGCAATGATGTAGTACATGAGCAAATTGCAGTGGCAAATGTAGCAGAAAAAATTAAGTCAATTATTACAGCAAATGAAAACATTGTGCCGCTTGAAGATACTTATACAAATACTGTAGCCTTATCAAATTCAGAAAAAAACGAAAATAAAATTTTGTATATGGATGAAGATAACGTGAAACATAGTAAAGCAGTTGGTTTTTTTAGAAAAATAAAAAGAACAATTGAACGTACGGCAAACGTAAAATCAGGAAATACATTGCAAATAGCAGGCTTTGAAATAGCCTCCAAATAATCAAAATTTTTATCCATTAAAATTAAACAACATGAAAAGGCATTACTTTTTAACAGCATTTTTTTGCGCCATTGCAAGTATAGCATTTGCGCAAAAACCTTCTACAAATGATTCGGCAGAAATAAAAAAACATAATGATACCATTCGCATAGGAAGTATTTTAATTATAAAAAAACATAAAAAAGCCAATAGTGATTCTTCGGTATCTATTATTTCGGAAAATGTAAATACCCCAAAAAAACATAAACAAAGCACTAATTATTTAGTAATAGACCTTGGTTTTGGAAATTGGGATGACCAAACAAATTATGCCAATACTGGTGGGTATGCATTTAGCAAACCTGGTAGCCCAGCATTTTCTGCAGACGATATGAAACTAAGTGCAGGCAAAAGTGCAAATGTAAATATTTGGCTTTTCATACAAAAATTACCAATCATAAAAAGAAATGTAAATTTAAAATATGGTTTAGGTATCGAGTATTATAATTATTCATTTCGTTCTCCAGTAAGTTTAAAGGAGGGTGGCACAGTTCCGTATAATGTTGCTGGTATTATTACCAATTCGCCATTTGTTTTTAGAGATTCTATTTCCTTTAGCAAAAATAAATTAAACCTAAAATACATTACAGTACCATTAATGTTAAACTTTGCTACAACAAAACAAAAAAGTAAACCAAGCATCAGCGCTAGTTTTGGAGTAAGTGCTGGTTATTTAATAAGACAACGAAATAAACAAAATAGCAACGAAAGAGGCAGACAAAAAAATCAAGGAGATTATGATTTACAAAGATTTAAATTAAGCTATATAGCTGAACTTGGGCTCGGCCAGATAAAACTTTATGGCTCATATTCCCCAAAATCTATATTTGATAAAGGTTTAGATATTCGCCCATATAGCTTAGGAATTAGATTTAGTAACTGATAATTATTTTAATTTTAGCAATGTGTACTGATATTTTAGTTAAAGTGAGTTTTCAAAATTTTCGTCATTTACAATTTTTATAACAATTTTGTTGTTTACTATTTATTAATTTCACGGTCTGATATTTGCCTGTAATTAATAATATAAAAGGCAATTCGAAATCCTAATTGTAAAACTATATTAAAATGAAGACTCGTATTTTTCGCCCCGCCGCTGCTTTACCTTTGGTTATTGCATTGTTTGCATTTACGCCAACGGGTTCTAATTTTCGCTCTTTAAAAAAACGTGCAGAGCATAAAGAAAAAAAATCTTTTAGACTAGCTTCTCAAAGTTCGTATTATATTATCGTATCTAAAAAAAATTATGAGCTTAATGTGTATGATGATGAAGGGTGGTATGCAACTTACCCAATTGTATTTGGCAGTAAAGATCTAGGCGATAAAATGAGGGAAGGTGACAGAAGAACACCAACTGGCAATTTTAAAGTATTGCAAAAAAAGACGAATAAAAGATGGGGGATTGAATTGTTGTTAGATTATCCGAATGCTGAAAGCTTTCGAAGATTTAATGAAAGAAAAGCAAAAGGTTTAATACCAAAGAATGCAAAAATTGGCGATGGTATTGCCATACATGCCACACGTAAAGAAGAAGAATGGACCGTTGATAATTTTTACAACTGGACAGACGGATGCATTTCTGTAAAATATTCTGAAATGAACGATTTGTATAGTTACATACCAGCGGGAACTCCTGTAACCGTTCAGCCATAGGAATGTAAGATTGAATATTTTTTTTATAGAAGATTACGTTTAACGCCAACTTTTATTCTAATAGCAATCATTCAACTATTAAATTTATTTTAGTTTTTGAAGTGCTAGTTATTCTTAAATCTTCAATTAAAAATATTAAATAAATATAAGATTCCCATCTCCATAACTTAAAAAACGAAAATTATTTTTTAATGCATAATCGTACATTTTTTTCCAATCGTTTCCAATAGCTGCGGCCACTAATAAAAGTAAAGTAGATTTTGGTTGATGAAAATTTGTAATCAAAATATTTACCAATCGAAAAGAATAGCCAGGCGCAATCAAAATTTGTGTTTGCGTAAAAATTCGTTGCATTTTATTTTCTTTCATCCATGTTAGCAAAGTTACTAAAGCATCATTAGCTGAAAGATTAACATTTGTAAGTTCGTTGGAATAAACATCCCATTGCAACAATGATAATTCTTTTATGTTTTTATTTATGTAAATTTTTACTCCAAACCAATATAAAGATTCTATAGTACGGAGCGATGTTGTGCCTACAGCTGCTATTTTACCAATATTATTTTTTATGTTTTCAATGCTGGCAATATCTACATCAATATATTCTGCATGCATTTCATGCTCCTGCATGGTTGCAGATTTTACAGGCTTAAATGTTCCTGCACCAACATGCAGCGTAACAAAAGTTTTATTTATTTTTTTTGAAGCAAGTTTTTCAAAAATTTTTTCAGAAAAATGCAAACCCGCCGTTGGTGCAGCTACCGAGCCATTGTGTTGTGCAAAAATTGTTTGATAACGACTTGTATCTTCATTGTCAGTATTGCGTTTTATATAAGGAGGTAGCGGCACATTGCCAGCGGCTTCTATTATTTCGGCAAAAGAAAACGACGAAGGCAGCCAAGAAAACTCAATAATAAATGCTTCTGTAACTTTTTCAATTTTTTTTGCAAACAATACTACCTTCTCGTTGCCAATTGTAATTTCTTTTTTTAATATTTCATCTTTCCATTTTGCCGCACCGCCAACAAGGCATTTCCATTGTACATTAGCAACCGTGTTCATTACACTACTATATTCTTTAATGTTGCCATTAGGTTCTAAACAAAAAATTTCTATAGCTGCGCCAGTTGTTTTACTAAATTTTACTCTAGCATTTATTACTTTTGTATTATTAAAAACAAGTAAAGTTTCTGTTGGTAAATATTCATCTATTTTTAAAAAAGCAGATTCAGATATTACTCCATTTTTATACACAAGTATTTTAGATGAGTCTCTTTGAGCTAAAGGGTGTAGCGCAATTTTTTCATCAGGTAAAACGTAATTGTAATCGTTTATAGATATTTGTTGTGGGATCATTTTTGAAGAAATGCATTTACTTCTGTCATCCATTTTTCATGCTCATTGTTGCACAAAGATTGATGCCCAGAGTTTTCATAATACACCAATTTTTTATCGGTAGAGATATTTTTAAAAATAGCTTCTACTTCAGCATCTGTAACCCTTGGATCGTTCTTTCCTTTTTGAATAAGTACAGGGCATTTTATTTTTTTTGCATATTCGGATGGCTTCATGTTGTATGCCCAAAAGCCATGCTCTACACCACCCCAAAAAGTAAGCAATGTAGAAATGGGTTGTGCTGGCAATCCCATCATTTTTACTCGGCCCGCTACAGCTTCCGATAATGAGCCAAAAGGCATTTCCAAAATAATTTTATTGGGTGTTAAATCAAAATCATTTACGGCCTCTGTAATAGTAGCAGCACCAAGAGAGATGCCCCAAAGTATAATATTTTTTTCTCCAGTTTTTTGCAAATAATCAAAAGCTAATTTTACATCTTCTCCTTCATTTACTCCAATGGTGCAAGTATTTCCTTGGCTATTACCATGTGCTCTAAAATCTAACAATAAAGTATTGTATCCCATTTTTTGAAAAGCCGCTGCCTCCTCTAACACGCCTGATTTTTTACTGCCATGCCCATGAAACAAAGCCACACTGCCTTTTGCGTTTGGCACGGTAATAAACCAAGCTTCTAATTTTAAGTTATCTTTTGTTGTTAAATAAATGGTTTTATAAGTGCTATCTGGCGCTATGCTTTTTTGTTTTATTGAGTTAATGCCAAAAAGCATTTCTTTTGTAACATCCCATGTGCCTTTATCTTTTTGTTGTTTTATAGCTACTTCGCCTGCCTCGTAAAAATGTGTAAATTTATAAGCATGAAACATTACTACTACATTGAGCAATACAAAAAGTGCTACAATTACTTTTAAAGTAAATTTTAAAGCTTTTTTCATTATGTAAATATATTAAAAAGTAATATTAGCAAAATTTAAAAATAAATTTTTACATTTTGTATAGTGCTAGTATTTACAAGCGGCTGCATAATTTTTACAGAGTCTATTGTATTTTTAGTAGAATATATTTTTGATATGGTATGTACAAAAAAAAGCCCGCAAGCATTTGCATCTGCTGGTCCATTTTGTGAAGAATAAACAATTGTCATCGTATCTATAGGTTGGTTATTGCCTAACGATAATACATATTTTGCAGAATCTGCTAACTGATTAAGTGGTAGTGCAAATTCCAATAAATTCGGTTGGCTGCTATAAATTAAATCAGTAGAATTTAATAAAAAAAGGCTGAAACTAGGAACTGGAGTTGGAACATCTACCCCGGAAACACGCTGATAAAAACCGCCAACAAATCTAACATCTTTTGTAGGATTACAAATAGAATAATCATCTCTACAAGATGCAACTAAAAAAACAACAGCAATAATTGCAATAAAAATATGTCTATTTTGCATAATTAGATAGTAAGCTAATTTTTGCACAAGTTACAACTTGCATTTCTTTCAAAAAACCAATTCGTTTATTTTTAGCCGTTAATACAAAGCATCCAATAATTTTACCCTTACATTCATTTTTAATAATGCATTACTCACATCTGGGTAAACCCTGTTACTCAAGAAGATATAAACAAAATTTGTTTCAGGATCCGCCCATACACAAGTGCCTGTAAAACCTGTATGTCCAAATGTTTTACCAGATACTGACAAAGCAGGGTACGGTTCTTTGCGTGTGGCATTGTCTTTTTCTGGTTTATCAAAACCAAAACCACGTCTGCTTGTTTTGCTTTGATAACTTGTAAACATGGTTACGGTTTCTTTTTTCAAATATTGTTTTCCATTAAAATTGCCGCCATTAAGCAGCATTTGCATTATAGCTGCAAGGTCGTATGCATTACTAAAAAGTCCAGCATGGCCAGCAACACCGCCCATCATAGCGGCACCTGGGTCGTGTACTGTACTTCTTATTATTTGATTTCGAAAAACTTTTTCATTTTCGGTGGGTGCAATATTTGTAATACTATTTCTGAGCAATGGATCAAAACCGATGGACTGTAAACCCATTGGCAAATAAAAATTTTCTAATACATATTCATTTAATGGCTGCCCAGTAATTTTTTCTACAATTTTTCCTAAAAAAATAAAATCATTATCGCTATAAACATATTTTCCTTTTGTACCAAGTGGACTCATTAATATTCTTTTGTAAATGGTATCCTTCCATTCGTTTTTCATGTACAAGTTTTGTGCTACCATTATATTAAACGAATCGTTGTTTGTAGAAGAATACAAATTTGAAAAAGGTTTTCCAAAAGCATCTATCGTTTCTTTGTAAAAAGGAATAAAAGGCACAAGGCCTGCTTCGTGCAGCAATAAATTTTCAATAAGTATATTTTGCTTATTTGTTTTTATTGTTTCGGGCAAATAATCACTTAGCTTTTTTTTAAAATCGAGTTTACCTTCGTCGTACAATTTCATTACAGCTAAAGTAGTAGCGCAGATTTTTGTAACAGATGCTACATCATATACCGAATTTAAATTTACAGACGATAGTTTTTCATACACAAAATTGCCAAATGCTTTTTCATACACAACTTTTCCATCTTTTAAAGCAAGCACTACACAACCAGGCGTAGCAAAATTTACTATGGCATCTTTAGCAATAGAATCTATTTGCAATAATTTTTCTCTACTGTAAACTAAAGTTTTTTTTTCAAACATTGGTGCTGCTGCTACTGTTTCTATACCAAAACCATATTTTAAATTTTCGCAAACAGTTACAGGCAATACAGCTTTGTAAAATATTTTTCCTTGCAAAAAATCTGCCGCAGTACCTTGTACTATCGCATCATCTTCATAACACATTACCAAATTTTTTGCAGCACACATATTTTTTAATGAATAGGCATTACCAAATACAAATGAAATAGCGTTGTCATTTTTTTGAATTTCATTTAACAAAACAATATTTGCTTTCGTAAAACCAAAATTGCTTGCGGCAAACCGACCAACATTGTGAACGCCAATAATTATTTTTTTGTACTTTTTTAATTTATTTTGTAAATCATCTTCAGCAGAAAAAAATATTTTTGCATTATAGTCTGTACGCATTCTTTTTGCCAATTCATTTTCTTCTGTAATTCCAAAACCTACAAAGGCAATATCGTTCGGCTTTGTATCTCTCAATGGAAAAAACGAACTGTCTTTTTTTGCAACCAAAGTAATGGCATTTTCCGCTACCAATCTTCTCATAGCGGCTATACCAGTATTTAAATCTACAGTAAGGTTTTCGGTATTTATAACCGGCGCTTTTTGCAAACCATACTCGTATTTGGTCATCAATACTTTTTTGCAATGCAGTTCAATATCGGCCCAACTTAATTCTTTCTTTTTTATAGCATCCTTTATTTTTTTTATAGCATTGGGTACATCTTCGGGCAAGCAAAGCATATCGTTACCAGCTATTAAAGATTGTACCGATGCAGCACCATCCGGAAAAAACTTTTTTACTCCTTGCATTTCCAAGGCATCGGTAAAAGTGAGTCCTTGGTAATTTAATTGTGTGCGCATTAAGCCTTTTATATTTGCTGGCGACAAAGAAGTAGCACGGTTTTCTGTTTTATCAATAGCAGGAATATACAAATGTGCAAGCATTACACTACCAATACCAGCATCAAATATTTTTCTGAAAGGATATAATTCTAACGAATCTAATTCCGCCATACTTTTATTTATCACTGGCAAATCCAAATGAGAATCTGTAGCCACATCTCCATGGCCAGGAAAATGTTTTGCGCAAGCCATCACTCCATTATCCTGCATTCCTTTCATATACTGAATGCCGAATGCAGCTACTTTGTATTTATCTTCTCCAAAACTTCTGTCGTTTATAACAGGGTTGTTAGGATTATTATTTACATCTACAACTGGTGCATAGTTTACTTGTATGCCAATACGTTTACATTGTTCAGCCACCAATTTTCCATAACGATACACAATCGTTTCATCTTTCATAGCACCAAGCATCATTTGTTTTGGCAGCGGCAATACGCTATCTGTAATGCGCATACCAACGCCCCACTCTGCATCTATACACATCATGATTGGTGTTTTTGCCATGGCTTGCAATTTGTTTATCATTATTGCTTGCTTTACTGGGCTTCCTTGAAAAACACAAATGCCGCCAATGTTATATTTTTTTACTAGCCCCGCTACTTTATCTTCATAAAATGTAATTACCTTGGTTTTAGAATCTATAGCCGAAAGCCTTACTATCATTAGCTGTGCTATGCGCTCATCTTTAGAAAGTTTTGCATACTGTTTGTTCACCCATGCATTTTCAACGTCACTTTTATTTTGTGCAAAAATGCTTTGCGAAAAAATTATAGCACATATTATGTTTATCGTTTTCTTCATCATAATGTTAAATATAAAAAGAGATTTGTATTTTCGTTTTATAAAATTAGTTTTTTAAATTGGAAATAGACACAGGTTTGTTTTTATAAAAAAAATATTGGTATTCATCAAAGTAGTTTTATGTAATTATTTCTTTATGTAGATTACAATGTTTGCTTTACTATCTTTGTTTTGTATAGCTCAAAACAGAATTTATGCAAACAAAAAAATACCTCGATTATATTTTAAATCCATTCGATTTATTGCGTACAAAAAAAGTGCTTCAAGTAAATCCAACGGCTCCTCCAAGCCGCCAAGAACCTGAACAATCTCTCATTTCAGTATTCGAATACAATAAAGAAAATGTAAGTTGCAATAAGGTTATTAAAGTTGAAGATGTGTACCAATATTTACATTCTCCTTCTAATACATGGATAAATATTGATGGATTGCGTAAAGATGATGTAGAAAAAATTTGCACTCATTTTAATATTCATCCGCTTATTGCAGAAGATATTTTAAGCCTTGGCCAGCGCCCAAAAACAGATGAAATAGATGGCTTGCTTTTTTGTTTATTAAATATGCTATCGTTCGACGAAAAAAATGGAGCAGTAGAAACAGAACAGGTAAGCATTATCTTAGGTAAACATTTCGTTATTTCTTTTCAGGAAGATGCAGAAAAAGACCCATTTAATCAACTAAGAGAAAGACTTAAACTTGCCAATAGTAAGGTTAGGCAAAACGACGCCGATTTTTTATTCTATTCTTTATTAGATTATATAGTAGATCATTATTTTGTGGTAATGGAAAAAATGGGAGAAAAGATTGAACTGCTCGAAGAAGACATTATCAAAAATTCTAACAATCGTAGTTTAGTAAAAATAAATACACTTCGTAAAGAAATGATTTTACTAAAAAGAAATATTGCCCCAGTAAGAGAATTGATAAATGGTATTATGCGTAGCGATAGCGATTTAATAGACGAGAAAACAGAAAAATATTTTAAGGATGTGTACGATCATATTATACAAGCATACGACCTAAGCGAAAATTACCGTGACATGATAACAAACTTGCAAGATTTATATTTGAGCAATGTAAACCTGCGCATGAATGAAGTAATGAAAGTAATGGCTATTGTAACTTGCTTGCTTGCGCCAGCAACGGTTATAGGCGGTATTTTTGGGATGAATTTTGAAGCCATACCAATGCTACACAACAAATGGGGCTTTTTTATTTCGGTTGGGTTAATGTTGTTTATCCCAATAATTATGATACGTTCGTTTAAAAAAAGAGGCTGGTTTTAATATTTGAACTTACAATAGATCATTTTCAATAAAAAATTATTTTATTCCTCAGAAGAAATTGA
>JAYTGY010000219.1:0-22679 GCA_043733065.1 Ferruginibacter sp. | reverse complement strand
TTGCTACCATGTGCTGTGAGAAGGTTTACGGCTTTTTCATTGCCCGATACTTCTATCAATGGCAATGGTAGATTTTCTTTTTTCATTAAATCCAACACATTCATAAATCCTTTTAAATCTAAATATGGATTACGTGCTGTTTCTGTTTTTACAAAATCGAATAATGCAGTGAGTAGTTGTAATAATTTTAATTTTTCTTCGTGCTGCATAATGTATGCAAGCACGCCGCCATTGCGTATAATCCTATCCAATATTTGTTGTAGCGACACATTAGATACATCTGCTATCAAACTTTCAATAATGGCACTTGTGTTTTTTAATTGTTGGCTTATTCCGCTATCAAATAAATCTTTTGGAGCTTGGTTAGCTTTGTCAAACAATAATTTTCTGATAGAACTCTTTTCATCCTTGTAATTTTTTGCATTGACTTCTACCGTAATTTTTGCAATATCAATCGGTGCTATTTTATAAAAATCGTAATGCAATATTTCAAATAACAATTCATCGCCACTATAAGGCGTATCATGCTCTGCATGTAAGTAACGCATGATGGTTATAATTTTATTTACAAAGGCATTGCTTAAAATATTGATGTTTCTTTTGCTATAAACGGGTATTCCTTTTAGGCGTAAATATTCTGCTAAAGCTTCGCCGTATTTATTTTCTTTGTAAATAACGGCTATTTTTCTTGGCTCTACATTGCTCTCTAACAACGAAGCTATTTCGCTTGTAATGCCCGCCATTTCTTCTTTTACGGAGTTGTATTCTTTTATGCTAGGTTTGTGGGTAAGCAATTTTATCTTATCATTACTTGCCAATAAATCTTTACTTAACCCTTCAATATTTTTTACCAACCGCTCTTCGTTTTTATCAATAAGTGTTTTGGCAATATCTAAAATGGGTTGTGTACTTCTATAATTATTGGTAAGCACTACGGTTACCATTTCGCTGCTATAATGGTTTGCAAAGCCCAACATGTTTTCTACATTGGCACCTTGAAAGCGATAAATACTTTGGTCATCATCACCCACCACAAATACATTTGGTGTGTCCCAATAGCTAATGAGTTGTTGTACCAATTTATTTTGTGTACCGCTCGTATCTTGGTATTCATCTACCAACACATATTGAAAACGCTCTTGATAGTTCGATAATACATTGGGGTTTTCTTCAAAAGCTTTTATTACCCAATTTATCATATCATCAAAATCGTATCTGTTGCGCTCCCGCATAAGGGTTTGGTAATTGTCAAATTCATTTACGGCAGCACGTAGTCTTTCTTTCTTTTCTTTTTCTTCTTCAATTTTATCGGTACGTACTTCTCCTTTCTTAAATGCTGCGGTGGCACGCTTGGCAATATATTCATCTCTGCTTGGCAAGTCTGCTATGTATTCATCTATCTTTTCGTTAATGAATTGTGGCGTCCAACCTTCCCGCTTCATGTTAGAAAATAATTGCTTCAAATTATTTATCTCATAATACACATCTCCCCTGTATCGCTTTAGTGGATTGTCTTTGGAGAAATTGTCTATCAGTTTTTTAAACAATTCTATATTCTCTAATTCTGAAATGGCATCCAAACTATTTTTCTCAAACAACGATAAATTATCTTGAATAACATCGTTGCAAAAAGCATGAAACGTATAAATATTTACCTTGTATGCATCTGCACCTATGAATGTTTGCAAGCGTCTGCGCATGGCTATGGCACCTGCATCTGTGTAGGTGAGGCAAAGAATATTATCTGCCAACACATCGGGATTCATTAATATTTTACCAATACGTGCTGCTAGTATTTGTGTTTTGCCTGTGCCTGGGCCTGCAATTACCATTACTGGCCCTTCAGTAGTATCCACGGCTTTTTGTTGCTGCGGATTTAGCTTTGCGTATTCTTCTTCAAATTTTTGTTGAAGCTGTTGTTGGTAGGTTTGCATTAATATTTTTTTATTGGCCACTAATGGCACGAATTTTCTCGAACAAGTCTGATATTGTTTATGTAATTTTTATTACATTTTACTTTTCAATTTTATTATAAGTGAAAAGTAATAAAAACTAAGCACACAATTTAATATTTAATAAAAATAATGATGCATTTATTATTTGCATATTTAATTTCTAATCGCCATTCTTTATTTTTTCTTTCTTCTAAATTCATTTTCATTTCTTACTTTTAAAAAATGAAAATCATTGCCATGATACCGGCACGCTATGCCGCTACAAGATTTCCTTATAAACTTATGCAACCCTTGGGTGGCAAAACGGTTATACGTATGACTTACGAAAACACCTTAGCAACAAATTTATTTGATGATGTAATAGTAGTAACAGATCATCAAATTATTTTTGATGAAATAACAAAGCACGGCGGCAAAGCCATTATGAGTATTGCCCAACACGAAAGCGGAAGCGATAGAATAGCAGAGGCCATAAAAAATATGGATGTGGATGTAGTGCTAAATGTGCAAGGCGATGAACCATTTGTAAGCAAACATATGCTTCAAAAATTGGTACATGTTTTTATAGATGATGAAGCGCAAATAATACAAGTGGCATCACCCATAAAAAAGATTACCGACCCAGCACAAATTACAAATCCAAACGTTGTGAAAGTAGCAATAGATAAAAATATGAACTCCTTACTTTTTAGCCGAAGTGTAATTCCATATCATAGAGAGCAAATTATAACGCCCATTTATTACGAGCACATTGGTGTATATGCATTTAGAAAAGAAGCGCTTATGCAATTTACTACTTGGCAAATGACGCCGCTAGAAGCTGCCGAAAAAATAGAATGCCTCCGATACCTCGAAAACGGCGTGCAATTAAGAATGGTTCTTACAGAAGGTGATATTGTAAAAATTGACGTTCCAGAAGATTTAGTAAAGGCCGAGATGCATTTTAACAAAATTTTGTGATATCAAAGTTTTGTGGTATATTTATACCGTCAAAAAATTCAAACATGAAAAATTTATTAAACAACGACAATTATTGTGAACTTACCCTAAGAATTCAACAATTGCAACCAGAAAGCAAAGCCAAATCTGGTAACATGAATGCACCACAAATGCTTGCCCGAGTTTCGGAAGATTGTAAAGTTCCGCTTAGCGATAAGCCAATGCCACGTTCTATTATGGGAAGATTAATTGGTTGGGCTTTTAAGCCAGAGTGGTATAACGATACTCCTTGGAAA
Source organism: Ferruginibacter sp. (assembly GCA_043733065.1). Taxonomy (GTDB): domain Bacteria; phylum Bacteroidota; class Bacteroidia; order Chitinophagales; family Chitinophagaceae; genus Ferruginibacter. The sequence goes on along the minus strand of JAYTGY010000219.1, from coordinate 19,489 downwards.
GAAAACCTATTTACAAATTCGATCAATACTGGTAATGATGCAAAAGATTTCAATAAAGAAATGTTGGGTCTTTTAACATTGGTAGAAACTTTTCATACAACAAGTACCGAAAATATTGGTCGTTATGCGCATCCAGTATTTGGGAAATTTACAGCAGACCAATGGGGACAAGCTATGTATAAAAATTTAGACCGCCATTTGGTGGAGTTTGGTGTGTAGAAGATTATTTGCGATATGGAACAATTTTAGAAACACTATAAAGTGATTTACTAAAAAAATATTCGAGTTCATCATAATTGGGTGGTTCATTAATATAAACCCTTTGCCAAATTTCAGCTCCACTATTACTTTCTACAATACCTACTTTTAAGGTTATCTTATCTGTTTGCACCTCTTTAGCTGTTGCAGCGCTTATAGCAGTAAGCGATGCTCCCAATAAAAAAATGTTTCTAGAACCAAGTCCTACAAAAACATCAATGCTTTTATAACCCATTTTCGATAAATCAGTTTTCATAAAAATTACAGCATCTACTTCTAAAATTTTTGCAAGCTCCGTTTCACTCATTGTTTTGTACTTACTAAAAGATAACCCTCCTGCAAATAATTTATCGTTAGTAAATTTTATTGGCTGCACATTAATTGTGTACTTGTTTTTTTGCATACGGTTATACAATTCGGTTTGAATGATAAAACCAAGTTTTAATTCTCCCTCGTTTATAGCTTCTTGCGATATTTTTGCGCTGTCTCTTTCTTTTACATGTATGTTTACAAATGCTGGTAAAATAGCAACTAACTTCTGTGCTACTATTTCTTTTGCCACATAACCATTACTCAAATTTTTTGTTGAAGAACAGGAAAATAAAAAAAGTACAAAACCTAAGAATACATATTTTTTCATACCTATAATTTTATCAATTTTTCCATAGCAGCTTCCAATGTACTTTCTTTTTTTGCAAAACAAAAACGAAGTACATTATTTTCAATCGGCGTTTTATAAAAAGAACTTACTGGTATAGTAGCTACGCCAAATTCTTTTACCAAACGTACTGCCATATCGTATTCTTTTTCGTGGCTAATATTTTTGTAACTATAAATTTGAAAATAACTACCATGGCTTGGCAATGGTTCAAATCTAGTTTGCTGCATTAAGGTTTGCAAATAATCTCTTTTTTGTTGTAACGCTTTTCCAAGATTTACATATTCATTTTCATTTTGCAAAAAACTGGCCAAGGCATATTGCACAGGGCCAAAAACAGAAAATGCATTAAACTGATGTATCTTTCTAAATTCTTTTGTAAGCATTGCTGGTGCTATACAATAACCAGTTTTCCAACCAGTGCAATTATAAGTTTTGCCAAAAGAAAAACACACAAAACTTCTTTCGTATAATTCAGGATATGCAAGAATGGATAAATGTTTTTTATCTTCAAAAATTAAATGCTCATACACTTCATCGCTTATAATAAAAATGCCTGTACCATTTGTTATTTCTTTTAAAAATGCAATATCGGTTTCATCTAACACAGCACCAGTAGGATTGTGCGGAGAGTTGATGATGATGGCTTTTGTTTTGGAAGTAATTTTAGTTTTAGTAAGTGCTTTATCTATTCTATAATCATTTGCAGTAAGCGGAATTGTAATAGCAATGGCTCCGCACATTTCAATTGTTGGAATGTAACAATCGTAAGAAGGCTCAAAAACAATTACTTCATCGCCTTTTTGCAAAATAGCTGTGAGTGCGTTATATAATGCATATGTACCGCCAGGTGTTATTGTAATTTCATCAACTGGATTTATGTTTGTTGAATATAACTTTTGTACTTTTTCTGCAATTCTTTCTCTTAACAATGGCAATCCATTTGTGTGCACATATTGGTTATGGCCATCTTTCATGGCTTTGTTTACAAGCTCTGTCAAGTTTTCATTCATGCCATAATCTGGAAAGCCCTGCCCCAAGTTAATTGCATTGTGCTCGGTAGCTAGTGCACTCATTGTTGTAAAAATGGTAGCGCCAGCATTGGGTAATTTACTTTGTATTGTTGGTTGCATTTTGTATTATCGGTATTAATATATTTGAAAGATGTAAATTACAGCATGAAGAAGATTTTTAGCACATTATTATTGGTATTTTTTATTACAAATGTATTTGCACAAAAACCCTGCAGTGTGTTAAGCGCAAATGCGTTTTATAGTATTGTAATGCCTGGTAATATGCAAGTAGATGAAAATGGGCAGCCACGTAAAAGAAAAGTAAATAAAAATAGAACTATCTATATAAGTACCAATTGCAAAACAGCTCCATCAATAAGTAAGGTTATGTATGATACTGTTTCTTCAAATTTTTTTATTGAAAAAGCAAAGGCTGAAGAGGTTTCAAGTTTGATGGATGATTCGAATCATAAAATAATTCTTAACGTTGCTAAATCTAGTTTTTTATGGAAAATAAGTATCGTAGAAAGTGGTGGCATTTCTATAGCTGAAAATCCAAAAACTATTATATTATTATGGAAATTAAAAAATAAGACGAGCAAAATATTAATAAAAACCGAAAGGCAACTTGCTACAATACCAATGTACTGAAAAGTATTTTACAACACTAAGCAATATTGAATTCATGAAATAAAAAGAGGCTTTTCAAAATAATGATAAGCCTCAATATATTTTATTCCTTTTTTATACAACTATTTAATCATTCTTTCAGAAAAAACAGTTTCATCATTACTTAATATTTTTAGGAAGTATATTCCTTTAGAATATTTTTGCATATCGATATTTTCTACAGAACTATTTGCTATTTTCTTTATCAATAAACTTCCGTTAGCATTATAAATATTTATTTGGTCCCCAACTTGTAAAGCCCTTACAGTAATATTTTCTACAAATGGGTTAGGAAATATATCTACATTTTTTGTTTTGCTATTACTAACATATCGAATTGTACTATACTCAAGTTTGCCACTCGTTTCTAAAAATTTAATTCGATAATAATTTGCAACTTCAATATTATTGTGCAAGTATTGATATTGTAATTTATTATTTACAACATCAATATTGGCTAATGGTTTAAAATTTAATCCATCGGCACTCCATTGCAACTCGTATTTAACTATCCCATCTTGTTGTGCCATATCCCAATTTAATTGTGCATTATTTTGTAATTTTTTTGCTGAAAATGAAATAAGCTTAATTGGTACAACTGCTGGTTGCGTAAAAGAAAAAATTCCTCTCCCATGCGTAGCTACAATTGTAAAGCCATCTATTGGACGCAATTTTATCATATCTACCCTTACATTGCCAATGTTTGTAGAATTTTGTACCCAAGTGGTAGAGGCCCCTGATAAAGCTAATGTACTCCAAACACCCATTTCGGTTCCTAAATATACGCCGCCAATAGCTGTTGAATTTCTACTAGAGGTATAAGGGCTTGGCACAAAAGCGCACCATCTAATTGGCATATCGGGCAAATTGTTTTCAATATTAACCCAACTTGTTCCTCCATTTATAGATTCCCAAACGCTTACCTGACCATAGTTAGAACATGTTGCAATCAAATGAAGGGAATTGCCAATTTCAACATCAATACAAGATAAATAGGCACCTGCAGTTGGTGAACCAGTTCCAGTTATTGGAATAGCGGTGAATGTTGGCGAAGCTCCATTAGCATTTGTTATTTTATATATTTCGGGTGTAGCAGCACTATTAGCAGCTACAAATATTGTTGTAGGTGTATTTGGATCTATTTTTATGGCACTAATTTGCCCAGCCATTCCGGTTACTGTTGTTGTAACATATGTATTGCTTGCGCCTACACTACTCAATCTTCCATAACTACCAGCAGTGGTAGATGTGTATAAAATATTATTAGCGTCATCATAATCTGTAGGATTAATAAATTTACCTTGGTCTGCAGTGCCGTATTGTGTAAACCCTGGAAAACTTGCACCAGAGTTTGTTGATACAGCATATCTATTATAAACATATCCCGAAATTTGAATAGCTCCATCCGTTTGATCGATATGAGTAAATGCACCATCGCCACCCGTAACAGTTGAGCCAGCGCCTACTCCAACTGTAGTTAATTTTTGTGTACCATTATCTTGCGCACCTGCCAATACGTAAATACTACCTGTGGTTGGTAGATAATCAGCTCCATAATATTGCGTAATATTTAAACCAGTATTTTTTTTAATCATTGTAGGAGGTGTACCTAATGGGTTAGTCATATTTGCAGCATAAAATATACCACCATCATTTCCAAAAATTACATTTGCACTACTACCAGGTTCGTACAAAATAATATGATTGTCTGCATGTACTAAGTTATTTGCAGCTGTTAAAGGAGCTGGAGGCGAAAAACTAGACCAAATTGATATCTGTTCAAATGTTGTTCCACCATCTTTACTTCTGCATAAATCTAATCCGCCAACAACAATATTATTTGCATCTAAAGGATCTATAGCCAATGCTAAAGCATACCAAGCTTGAGAGCTTGCAAAGTTTTGTGTATTACCATTACTTGTAGAAGAAGGGTTGGCACAAGCTGTCCATGCTGTACCAGAGTTTATAGATTTTTGAATATTGGTAACGGTATTACCATTACTAAAAACACCATAGATTGTCGTAGATAAACTTGGTGCTACCCTCAATTCAATTCTTGTGTAAGTACCTGCTGGTGTTATGTCTGTAAAATTGCCTAGGTCGCCTACAGTTGCTGCTGTAAAAGAGCCCACTTTAGAAACATACACTTTTGCAACACCACCAAGACCTACTGTTGCAAACACATCTCCATTACTAGCAATTTGAATATCGTTGCCTTCTACGTTTAGCCAATCTGCACAGGTAGTACCTGATGAGGCCAAAACTCTTGTAAATGTACCTCCTCCATCTTTAGATTTCCATAAGCCGCCCGTATTACAAAAATATCCTGAAGAACCTACATATACGTGACCATTGGCAGCTACTTTAATATCATTAATATTATAAAATTTGTTGCTTGTACCTATACCTGAAGCTGCAGATCCAAAGGTTGAAGTAAGTAAAGTCCAAGTAACACCATTGTCAATAGATTTAAATACACCACCTCCAGCTATCGCATCTGAATTTCCAAAACCACCTTCTCCAGTACCTAAGTATAGAGTAGCCGATGTTGTGGGATCTTGTTCAATTACAGTAATAGCCAAGTTTGCGCTTACACCTGCTACATTAGCCCATGTAGGAGAAATAGTTTTAAAATTTGTGGTTTTCCATAAACCGCCACCAACTGAACCTACAAAAACGGTATTACCAGTTGCATCTGTTTTATCAAATAAAATTGCCCTTACTCTTCCTGCTACATTATTAGGACCACGCTCTATCCAATTTGTTAATGCTTGTGTATTATTTATTCCTCTCTGAGATTCTATATAATCAGAAGCCGCTATTAATCTTTCTTTTGGAATGGAGTTGGTTGATATATCCCTTGTCATTTCAAACTCTTGTTTGTATGCCAAATCCATTCTGTCTTGTAATGACATAGCGCCTTCTTCTTCGTCGTTATCAATATTTTGATTAGAAGAAATACAACCTGCTAGCATAGTTATAAACAAAAGAAAAACTAGAGATGTTTTATGGGAAAAAAATTTTAACCTTTTCATACTTTTAAGATTATTTATCACTTATTAAGAGTAATAATTATGCTGTAGTAACGAAAATTTTTAATTAAAATTGTACTATCTTAATAACTGTTTGATACAGTTGAAAATAGTTTCAAGCATATTATAAAATATGAATGTTAAAATTAGATTTATTAAAGAATTAGAATAAATTAAAGATACTTATCTCCCTTTTTTCTTTTTACCTCAGCCACATATTCTTTTATTTCTTGCTCTTTATCTTTTTTGCAAATAAGCAATACATCTTTTGTATCTACTACTATAAAATCATCGAGTCCTTGTAGCACAACTAATTTATTGTTTGGCGCATGAACCATATTTTTAGTAGCATCTATTACAATTACTTCATTACCACCTACGGCATTTTCTAAATAATCTTTTTCTATGGTTTCGTATGCACTTTTCCAAGTGCCTAAATCGCTCCAGCCAAATGATGATGGAATTACATATACATTATCTGCTTTTTCCATTACAGCATAATCTATTGATGTGTTGGTGCATTGCGGAAAAATTCTTTCTAAAGCTTCTTGCTCTTTACTGGTGTTAAACTGTTCTTTCTCTGCATCAAATACTTCGTGTAACTCTGGCGTATTTTTTTCAAATGCTGCTATGATATTTTTTACTTGCCAAATAAAAATTCCTGCGTTCCATAAAAAATCGCCACTAGCTAAAAATGTTTTTGCAAGTTCAAGGTCTGGTTTTTCTGTAAATAATTTTACCTTAAAAATATTTTCGCCAGCTGCTAAAGCTTCGTATTGAATATAACCATACCCAGTATTAGGGTTGCTAGGTTTTATACCAAGTGTAACCAATGCTTTTATGTGCGATGTAAAATGTAATGCATGTTTACAAATATCTATAAACGCATCTGTTTCTGTAATAAGATGATCGGCAGGTGCACAAATTAAATTTGCTTTAGGATCTAGCTGTGCTAATTTGTAAGAAATATATGCAATACATGGAGCAGTATTTTTTCTGCTTGGCTCACACAAAATATTTTTTTCTGGCAATTCTGGTAATTGCTTTTTTACAATATCCTTGTATTGTGCTGATGTTACAATATAAATATTATCTAAAGGAATAAATTTTGCAAAACGATCGTAAGTAGATTGTATTAGCGTTCTACCAATATTTAAAATATCTAAAAATTGTTTTGGCATATCTGTTCTACTCATTGGCCAAAACCTGCTACCAATACCACCAGCCATAATGGCTACGTAATTATTTTTATTCATACTTTCTTCTTCTGTTTTAAATTATTCCTTCTCTCATCAAATCATGCACATGTAAAATTCCAATATATTCAGCATTTTCTACCACTAGTAACTGGCTAATATTATGCAGCTTCATTTGCTCAAATGCTTCTACTGCCAATGTATCTGCATCAATTATCTTGGGCATGGCACTCATTATATCTTTTGCCATCAAACCAATAAAATTATCGTGTTTTTCAAACATCCTTCTTACATCTCCATCAGTAATTACGCCTACTATTTCATTGTGTTCATTTAGCACTGCTGATGCACCTAATCTTTTTTTAGAAATTTCTATGATGGTTTTTTTAATGTTATCGTTTTCAAACACAACTGGTTTTTCGTGTTGCTTAATTAAATCGCCAACCCTCAAATACATTTTTTTTCCTAACATGCCACCAGGATGATATTTTGCAAAATCACCAGTTTTAAATTCCTTCGTTTCCATTAAGCAAATAGCCAACACATCGCCCACTACCATTTGTGCGGTGGTGCTGTTTGTAGGAGCTAGATTATTGGGGCAGGCTTCTTGCTCTACAGTTGTATTTAAAATAATATCGCTTTGTAATGCTAAGTAAGATTGTATATTACCAACCATACCAATCAAAGTATTACCAAAATTTTTTATAAGAGGAGCAAGCACTTTTATTTCGGGGCTATCACCACTTTTGCTAATTATCATTACCACATCGCCTTGTTGTATCATACCAAGGTCGCCATGTATAGCATCTGCAGCATGCATAAAGAGTGCTGGCGTTCCTGTACTATTCATGGTGGCCACTATTTTTTGGGCTACAATGGCACTTTTACCTATTCCACTCACTACAAGCCTTCCTTTGCTTTCGGCTATTATTTGCACAGCTTTTACAACATTATCATCCACAAAATGAGTAAGATGCTCTATAGATGCAGCTTGTAACTGAATAGTGCGTTTTGCACTTTCTATAATAAGTTGGTGTTTTGTTTGGCTCACTAGTTGCAAATTTATTTTAAATAGACCATATTGCGGCAATCAATTTTAAAGAAAAATTTATAACATTTATAGCATTACCAGTTTTTTTTAGTATCTTAAACAATTAAAACAAGTCGGTTTGTTAAGATATTTTTTTAACTCTTTATTTGTTATTGAACATAGAGGCTATTAAGTAACTTCGCAACCCTTAAAAAACTGAGCATTTTTTTGTAAATGAAATTATCAAAAATGCTTTTTCGACATTTAATATTATGGCTACAGTAAAAACAAAAACCGCTGCAAAAACAAAAACGACTGCACCGGCCAACACCCAAGATTTAAAAAAACACTTATTAGAAAATTTTGGTTTTGATACCTTCAAATATCCGCAAGAAGAAATTATAAATAGCCTGCTCGAAGGTAAAGATACATTTGTAATAATGCCAACTGGTGGCGGTAAAAGTTTGTGTTATCAATTACCAGCAATGATGAGTAAAGGCGTTGCCATTGTTGTTTCTCCACTTATTGCACTCATGAAAAACCAAGTAGATTTGATGCGAGGTTTTAGTAGTAAAGACCATGTGGCACATTTTTTAAATAGCACGCTAAACAAAGGGCAAATAAAAATTGTAAAAGATGATCTTACAAGTGGGCGTACAAAAATGTTGTACGTAGCACCAGAAACAATGACCAAAGAAGAAAACGTAGATTTTTTTAAAACCTTAGATATTTCATTTTTTGCTGTAGATGAAGCGCATTGTATTTCTGAATGGGGCCATGATTTTAGACCTGAGTATCGTCGTTTAAAAGAAATGACAGAATTTATAAATCCTAACGTTCCCATTATTGCACTTACTGCTACGGCTACGCCAAAAGTACAAAGCGATATTGTAAAAAATCTTGGCCTACGAAATCCTAATATTTTTATTTCGTCATTTAATAGAGCCAATCTTTATTACGAAGTGCAGCCAAAAATAAATTTGGAACAGGCTAATAAAAGTATTGTGCGGTTTATACAAACTTATAAAAATAAAAGTGGTATTATTTATACCCTTAACAGAAAAACAACCGAAGATTTGGCAGCCATGCTTAATGCAAATGGTATATCGGCTGTGGCTTATCATGCAGGGTTAGATGCAAAGTTGCGTGCGCAAAGGCAAGATCTTTTTTTGAATGATGATGTATCTGTAATCGTTGCTACAATAGCGTTTGGAATGGGAATAGATAAACCAGATGTGCGTTTTGTAATTCATTACAACATACCAAAATCTATAGAAAATTATTATCAAGAAACCGGCAGAGCTGGGCGTGATGGTATGGAAGGCAAATGTGTATTGTATTATTCTCATAAAGATGTAAGTAAGTTAGAGCATTTAATGAGAGATAAAAGTTTGAGCGAAAGAGAAGTGGGCGCACAACTTATAAACGAAACGGTATCGTATGCAGAAAGTAGCATTTGCAGACGAAAAACCTTGTTGTATTATTTTGGCGAAAGTTATGATGATGCTGCAAGTTGTGGGCATTGCGACAATTGTATGCAACCTAAAGAAAAAGTAGAAGCAAAAGAAGAAACAGTAAATGTTTTAAAAACAGTAGCAGAGCTTGGGGAACAATTTGCTATAGAATATGTAATACTTGTAATAACTGGTAAAGCAACGCCTGCTGTAAAAATGTATAGGCATGAGGAGTTAAATGCTTTTGCTTGCGGCAATGATAAAGAACCACATTTTTGGAGTAGCCTTATTAGACAAATGTTGTTGGCAGGATTGTTAGAAAAAGATATTGTAGAGTATGGTGTTTTAAAATTAACTAAAGCTGGCAAAGCATTTATTAAAAAACCTACCACATTTAAAATTGCACTTAACAATTTGTTTGAAGATGCTAATGCTGATGATGAAGCTAGTGGCCCAGAGGCTGAAGTAGAAAGTATAACAGATCAAAAATTATTGACATTATTAAAAGACCTTCGTAAAAAAGTTTCCAAAGAAAAAAACCTTCCTCCATTTGTTATTTTCTTAGAAAGTTCGTTGGAGGATATGGCTACTATGTTTCCAACTACGATGGAAGAGTTAGAAAAAATAAGTGGTGTAAGCAAAGGGAAATCGCTTAGGTATGGCAAACCATTTTTAGATACCATTATAAAATTTGTAGAAGAAAACGATGTAGTACGTCCGGATGATTTTGTAATGAAAAGTGTGGCTAATAAAAACAACAATAAAATTTTTATCATACAAAATGTAGATAAAAAAATGACCCTTGAAACCATTGCAAAAAATAAAAGTTTAAAATTAGAAGAGCTTTTAGAAGAAATGGAAACCATTGTAGCAAGTGGTACTAAACTAAACCTTGGCTATGCTATAGATGAAATGGTAGATGAATATGAGCAAGAAGAAATAATGGATTATTTTAAAGGTTGCGAAACATCTGATCTTACTGTAGCCCAAGCAGAGCTTGCCGATAGCGATTTTAGTTGGGAGCAATTAAAAATAATGCGAATAAGGTTTTTGAGTGAGTATGGTAATTAATACATATACAACCAAATTAAAAAAAACTGCCAACTTACAATGAGTTGGCAGTTTTTTTAAATATACATTACAAATGTGCTTGAATGATAAAACGTATTTTTGCAAAAATTAATTTTAATGAAGAAACTATTATTAAGTATTGGTGTAGTAGCAAGTTTAGTGGCTTGCAACCAACATGAAGACAAAGGAATTTTTACCGTACATGGCAATGTAAAAAATGCAGATAACCAAAAAATATTTGTAGAGCAATTATTCTTTAGCGAAAAAAATCCTGAAGTATTGGATACTGCCGAATTAAAAGATGGAAAATTTTCCATTAACGCCAAAGCCAATGAGGAAGGGCTTTACAGGCTACGTTTTGAAAAACAAGAAACAGGTTTTGTTTTTATAAACGATAAAAGCAATATCAATTTTACGGCAGATTTAAAAGATGCAAGCTTACAAGGATTAAATTTTTCTACACCTGCTAATAAAACGTTTAAAGAATTTATAGCCGCTGTAAATTTTAAAAATAATAGTTTGAGCGAACTAAGTAAATCTACAGACAGTTTACAAAAGAATAGCAAAAACGATAGTTTGATAAAAGTAAGTATAGCAGCATTAAGTGCAGCAGAAACTAGTTACAAAAAATTCATTCTAAAATGTATCGATACTATTTCAAACCCTGTGGTAGCATCTTTTGCAATGGGGCTTACAAGAGGAATAAATCCTGAAGAAGTAAAAGCCATTTTACCAAACCTTACTAAAAGATTTCCAGCACAACAAAGTGTGCAAGATGTAATAGCTTCTTACACAAAAATGGTTACACAACCCACTACAGCACCACCTGCTGCGTCAGCTCCAAAAGTAACTGGTACAATTGCTATTGGCAACATGGCACCCGATTTTACAATGGCAGATACCGAAGGCAAGCCTATTGCATTAAGTTCATTTAAAGGAAAATATTTGTTGGTAGATTTTTGGGCAAGCTGGTGCGGCCCTTGCCGTGGCGAAAACCCAAATGTGGTAGCCAATTTTAATAAATACAAAAATAAAAATTTTACTGTACTCGGCGTATCCTTAGATGAAGATAAAACCAAATGGCTAGCAGCTATAAAAACTGATAACCTTACATGGACTCATGTAAGCGACCTTAAAGGTTGGAGTAATGAAGCTGCAAAAGTTTATGGTGTAGAATCTATTCCTTTTAATGTATTGCTAGACCCAACAGGAAAAATTATTGCAATGGAATTGAGGGATGAAGATTTGGGGAAGACATTGGGGGAAATGTTGCGGTAGGATTTCTGAAATATATTTAAAATTAAAAACCCTGTGAGATGATTCACAGGGTTTTTAATATCACTTAAAAATATTAAGGAGTATCCCAAAAAATTCTCGCTTGCATATCTGCCTTTTGGCCAGGGCAATTAGGATTCAAATCTATTTCGCTCTGAGGGTAAAATAAAGAACGAGGTACAGCAGGATAAAGTGCATTTACTGGTGGCGCAATTGCTGGATATCCTGTACGACGCCAATCTGTCCATGGCTCTAACACTACACCATAATTAGCAATAAATTTTTCTTCAATTATTTGTTGTAGTTTTTGTGCATTCGTACCTGCTAAAGTAGCATTTGGGGTTAACAAATATGCAGTAATATCTGTTGCTGCTACACCTGCATCTTGCATGCTAGCAGTAATACCATTTACATACCATGTTTGCGCTACACCAGGAGCACCCATTAAAGCAGCTTCTGAACGTATAAAACAATACTCTGCATAAGTTAGCATTTTAATTGGAGCTGCACCTGTATATGTTAATCCACCTGTAACGCCGCCAGCACCATTTACTATTGCTGTTCCACTTACCGCTCCTCTCAAATATGTATGAAGACGACTATAGTTTACACTTGACACATCTCCACCTTTTGCGCCTTTGTAAAGAGCAGGAGAAGATGTATAAGGAAATGCTGTAAAATAAAATGCACGACGTGGATCTATTCTAGTATTCATTAAAGAAACCAACTTATCATTTGCAAAAAGATAATTTGCTCTGTTTATTTCAAATGCATCAATTGGGTTTCTATTATTAGCTACATTAAAGAAACTCATTTGAAAATTGTCGGCATTAGAACCCATAAAAGTATTACTCGTATTATTTACTAACGCAGTTATTTGAGCTACACAAAAAGCAGGATCTTTTTTACTGTAATGAATATACATTCTTAGTTTTAATGTATTAGCCAACTTTATCCAATTTGGTCTTGCTGTAGCAAAAGAAGCCGCAGGATAAATAGTAGAAGTGCTTCCTGGCGATAATACAGAAGATGTTGTGGTAACTTCTGCAATACCTTCATCTAATAATTTTATTATTCCTGTATAAACTGCATCAGCATTGTCGTATCTAGGACTTGTATTCAAATCATTTTGCAAAGCATCGCTAAAAGGAATATTACCCCAAGTGTCAACCATTGTTTGGTAAGTGTAGGCCTTTAATATTTTAGCTACTCCAGAGTAATTTGGGCTTGTAGCACCTGCAGTTTTAATTACATATTCCAAATCGCTAAGCGTAGTAGCATACATACTACTCCATAAATTATTTTCATCGCTCCCTGCAATATTGTAACGTTCATAATCTTGAGTTTGGGTAGTAGCACCTGTAGTTTGCCCACTCAATTGTTGCGAAATAAGTGCTGCATATCTATACAAATCACTACCGCCAGTAAAACCAACATTTACTTGTGCAGATGTTAGTACATTGGCAATGGGGCCAAACTTTATTCTATCAGGATCAGTATTAATATCTAAGAAACTTTTCTTACACGAAATACTAAGAACAACAAAACTTAATAATATAGTTGTTATTTTAATTACTTTATTCATTTTAAATACTTTTAAATTTTATTAAAAAGAAACTTTTAGTGACATCCCCATTGAACGAGTTTGTGGTAATGCATTAAATTCTAATCCTTGAGCATTTCCTATTCCCAAAGCATTTTGCTCAGGATCTAAATGAGGATAGCCAGGTGCATTTAAGAAAAGGTTTCTACCATAAACACTAAATGCTGCTGAACCAAAAGGAGTTTTCCCCAAAATAGATTTTGGCAATGTATATGATAAAGCCACTTCACGTAACCTCACCCAAGATGTGTTATAAATAAAACCTTCTGCTGCGGCATATTTACCAGTATTACCATAATACTCTTGTGCAGATAAATGCACAGTATTAGGCAATCCATTACTTGCAAACACCCCCGGGAAAATATATGGTTTTTGTACTACACCTGCTGCATCGTATCGAGGATATTCAGCCGTTTCAGCAGCTACTCCATTTCTTTGCAAATCAGCAATATTTCTACTATACTGATCTCCACCTTCTTTAATATCAATTAAGAAACTTAACTCAAATCCTTTAAATTCGAATGAGTTGGTAAGTCCAATCAAATACTTTGGATTTGGATTTCCAATATTTTCTACCCCAGATGTAATTAACGGAAACCCAGTATTGTTAAGCAGAATATCTCCATTGACATTTCGTTGATATTTGTTACCATATATCTGACCATACTCCTCACCTTTTACCAATCTAATATTTGGCGTCGTAAATCCACCTAAGAAAATATTTGCAACACCAACGTCTAAATCATCTACAATAGATAAGAATTGTGTATAGTTAAAATTCACTTTCCACTTAAAATCTTTTGCTTGTAGCGGGGTTGCATTCACACTAAGCTCTATACCTCTATTATATAATTTACCTGCATTCTTTACGATATTTGTAATGCCCGAAGCATTTGAAACTGGCACAGAAAAAATTAAATCTTTAGAATTTTGGTTATAAAAAGTAGCTTCTACATTTAATCTGTTCTTGAACAACCCAACTTCAAAAGCAATTTCTTTATTGGTAGTAAACTCTGGTCCTAAGTTACTATTTCCAGCAGCATTGCCTAGAGTGAATCCTTGTATTCCATTAAAAGGGAAAGCAATTCTTGGTCCAAAACCATCCGCAGAAGCCGCACCAGCAAAATAAGAATCTGTGCTGTAAACGAAATCTGTTCCAGCTTTACCAACTGTTGCAATATTACCCCTTACTTTTATATTAGAAATTATTTTATTTCTTAATTTAGGAATTAATTCTGTAAAATTTATCGAACCCGAAATAGCATTATACAAGTAATTATTTTTTTCACGTTTAAACGTTGAAGACCAGTCATTTCTTAAAGTTGCATTTATAGATGCTATACTTTTATATCCTAAAGTAAAATCACCATACAAACCTATCAAACGGTCTTTTGTAGAACCTGTGGCAGGGTTATAGGTTGCAGTGTTGCTAAGTTGTTCAAAATCTCTAACCACTACACCCGTTCCTACAATAGTTGTACCATTAGATGCTCTCTGATTAAATTCATTACCCACAATTGCAGTAAAGGCAAATTTTCTATCTAAGAATTTTTTATTAACTGTAAAAAAAGCGTTTGAATTTAAATTAAGGAAATTATTTCTACGTTCTAAAACAGCACCTACACCACCTGCCGCAGCATTTGCACCACCTTTTGCGCCAATTTGGTCATATGCATGGTTAAAAGTAGAATATTGATCAGCTCCAATTTTATAATCAAAACTTATCCAAGGAGCAATCTTTAAATTGAGAGCAATATTTCCAAAAAAACGATTAATTTCATCGTTAAAACGATTGTTCTTTATTGACCAATAAGGATTATCTTCTGCATTGGTATTATAAAAAACTTGATTTCCAGTTAGGTCTTCAAACGCAGTGCCGGTAAGGTTATAGCTTCTTGGTGTAAACCATGCTCTAAACAATGGATTGCTCAATTGATTTCCTTGTTGAGTTCTAATAGAAGAGTTGTTTACATAATTTGCAGAAATAGTTGTTGTAAGAGAATTCGTAATTTTTGAAGAAGTATTTATAGAGAAATTATGTCTAATTAATTTATTGTTATCTATTACACCAGTATTAGCGAGATAATTGTAACTAAATCTAAAATTGTGTTTTTCGCTACCATTACTAAAGCCAATACCAGCTTGTATGTTTTCGCCACCTCTAAAAATATCGGTTACATTATTAGGGTATGCTTTTAAAACTTCTGGTTGGCCAAAAGCATTGGTAACAGTTTGCCCCGTAATTCTTGGTCCCCATGAGTTTTGGTTTGTAGCACTATAAACACCGCTCAATCCTTGAGAGTATTCATTTTGAAAATCAGGTGTTCTATTGACATTTTCTAACCCATAAGACAAGTTAAACGTAACATTGTTTTTTTGATTAAATTTTCCTTTCTTGGTTGTAATTAAAATCACACCATTAGATGCCCTTGAGCCATACAATGCCGCAGCAGAAGGACCTTTCAATACAGACATAGTTTCTATATCATCTTGACTGATATCTATTCCACGATTTGAAACAGATGGCCCCGCTTGCAGTGGAGAAGCTCCACCACTATTATCAAAAGGGATTCCATCTATTAC
The DNA here is from genome assembly GCA_043733065.1 of Ferruginibacter sp. Lineage (GTDB taxonomy): Bacteria > Bacteroidota > Bacteroidia > Chitinophagales > Chitinophagaceae > Ferruginibacter. Next base: position 3,647 of record JAYTGY010000219.1, on the reverse strand, counting down.
AAATAATGGTTGATTAGAACCCGTAAAAGTTGTAAAACCTCTAATTATTATACTACTACCTGTGAAAGATCCGCCGCTACCAGAAATTCTTACACCCGGCACTTTACCTGCAAGCGCATTTGTAATATTGGTTGTGTGTGCTTGGGTAAGCTCCTCAGTATTTAACTGCGTTACGCCATATCCAAGGGTTTTTTTATCTTTTTTAATACCAAAAGCTGTTACTACAACTTCGTCTAGGTTTTTGTCCGAATTACGCATCTTAATATTTACTTGGGATGCACTTGAACCTACCGCTTTTACAATTGATTGATAATTTACAGAAGTAAAAACAATACTTTTTGCAGATGATGGCAATACAATTTGATAATTTCCTTCGTTATCAGTTTTTGTTGCATTTTTTCCATTTGACAAAGTAACCGAAACCCCTTCAATCGGCGCTCCCTTCTCATCTGTTACTTTACCACTAATGGTACGATCTTGTGCTGCTGCCCCTAGTGCAAAGCCTAGGAATACGAGCAAGCTTAAAATTACTTTTCTCATTATACAATTTTAGTTAAGTGACGCAAATATATAGTACATGGCGTTATTATGTTAACGTATTGACAAATTTTTTTCAACAAGCGCTGCGTTTAGCAAAGAATATGATTCTATTTCTTTGAAAATAACAATAATAAAATCGGTAATAAAACCAAATTGGTTGCTGTGGCTACAAGTAATGTAACTGATGTAAGCCAGCCCAACGCAAATGTGCCACCAAAGCTGCTTGCACAAAAAATAATAAAACCTGCTGTGAGTACCAACGATGTATAAATAATACTTAATCCTGTTTGCTGAATAGTTTGCTTTACAGAACTAACTACATCGTTATTATTTTCGGGGAGTATTTGCTTATAATTAACCAAAAAACGTATGGTAATATCAATAGCAATACCAAGAGCTACACTAAAAATAAGTACGGTAGAGGGTTTGAGTGGTACGCCAGCCCATCCCATAATGCCAGCTGTTATTACTAATGGTATGAGATTAGGAATAAGTGAACACAATAATATTTTAATTGATTTAAATAGAAAAAGCATGCAAATGGCTATTAATAAAAATGCCCAAAAAATACTTTCTTTTAATCCATTAATGATGTATTTGCTACCTTCTAAAAAAGTAATGCTAGTGCCTGTGAGGGTTACTTTATAGCTGCTATCAAATAATTCGTTGCTGCGTTTTTCAATTTTATTGAGCAATATAGGTAAGGCTTGCGTACCCACATCTGCCATGCTCACGCTTATACGTGTGCTCTGCGAAGTGCTGTCCATAAACGAGCGCATGGTTTTGGTAAAATTATTTTGTGTGCCCGCACTGTCTTTTGTTGGGCGCAAATATTCACCTACAAATGTACCATCAAAACTATTGGGCAATGCATAATTTACACTATCGCCTTCATAAAAACCTTGCTTTGCAAATTTTAAACCTTCCGCTAAACTTAACGGGTTGTTCATTTCTTTTTGGGCTGCTATAAATTGCGAAAGCGAATCTACTTTTTCAAAAATTTGCAAAGCTTTCATGCCACTTAATCCTCTACGCTTTTTGGTATCCACCATTATTTCTAAGGGCATTATGCCTTTAAAATTTTGCTCAAAATATTTTAAGTCAGTATATATTTTATCCTTCTTTGGTAAATCATCTACAATGTATGCAACCGTTTTTAAACGCATAATACCCGCAATAGACATTAATAAAATAACCGCAGTTGCCAACAATACTTTTTTTCTGTAAACAAAAACCCATTTTTCTACGCTGTTTAAAACATTTGCTATGGTATTGTTGTATAAATATTTTAGTTGGTTTTTGCCTGGTGTAGCAAGCAAACTTAATGCAGATGGTAGCAATAAAAATGAAACAAAAAATATCATCATAATACTAATACCGGCTACTACACCAAACTCTTTTAGCACTGCACTTTTTGTAAAAGCAAACACCGCAAAGCCAATGGCAGCAGTTATATTGCAAAATAATGTAACCACACCCATTTTACTTACCATGGCTATGAGTGCTTTAATTTTTCTTGCTTTTACATCAGTATTAGCATCATCTTTTACAAACGAAGTGTGGTATTTGTTTATAAAATATATGCAATTGGGAATACCAATTACAACTACCAACGAAGGTATTAAAGCCGTGAGCAATGTTATTTGATAACCACATAAATAAATAGTAGCTACCGCCCAAACAACACCTATTAAAACTACAGCAAGCGAGAGCAAGGTTGTACTTACAGAACGAAAAAAAATGAGCAAAATCAATACACTTAAACCAAGCGATGCAAACAAAAAAAGTTTCATTTCTTTTTGTATTCTATCTGCAACCATTGTACGAATGAGAGGTAAACCACTTGCATGCGTTTCTATTTTTGTGTTGGTTTCAAAAGTAGCGAGTGCAATATTTATTAATTGAATAACTTGTGTGCGTTCTTTTGTAGCCAATACATTTTTATTTATACGCACTGCCATTAAAAAACAATTGCTTTCAGTATTGTACAATCTGTTTTTATAAAATGGAAGGTTGTAAAATTTGACTTTGACGCTGTCTAATTCTTGTTGGGCATTTATTACTTCTGGAAAATTTTTTACTGTATTTAATTTTTCTGTTTCAATATTTTTTACCAAGTTAAACGAGCTTGGCACGCTTAATACATCTTCTACTGCTGCAATATTTTTAAGGCTTCTGTATAATTGTTGGTACGCTTTAAAATTGGCTAGCGTAAACAATTCTTTGGTTGTAATGCCCACTACAAGCATGTTTCCATCATCACCAAATTTTTGTTTGAAGTTTTGATAATCTTGGTATTTTTCATTATCGGTTGGTATGGCTTTAGAAAATTCGTAGCTCAATTTTACCTTGCTAGCAAAATAACCCATTATGATTGTGGTAACAAATAAAAAAACTAAACAGATAAATCGGTTTTTTATTACAAACTTTGCTAGTTGTTGCCACATAATTTCGTCTTGTTATCTTTCGTGAAATTTTTTGCAAAGAAACTACAAAAGATTTTAATGTGATAAAAGAAGTTTTCCTGCAAAGGTTACAAAGGAACTGCTTTTGTTTTTTGCCACCAATTACACGAATTTTCACTAAAGTATTCTATTATTCGTGTTTATTTGTGTAATTCGTGGCTAATAAAATTTAAATGAAAAGTTAGTCGCTATAAAGAAAACATGTTTAAAACCAGAGCCATCATATTGCGCAGCATAAAATACGGGGAAACAAGCTTAGTGGTAACGGCGTTTACCGAGCTTTTTGGCGTGCAAACCTATATGGTAAATGGTGTGCGTACTTCTAAAAAAACTGGGTTAAAAGCAAGCTTATACCAACCTTCATCTGTGGTAGATATGGAAGTGTATCACAACGAAAAAAGCACCATGCATCGCATACGAGAGTGCAACCGTGCGCATGTGTTTACGCATGTACTTACAGATGTGGTAAAAAATAGTATTGCTGTTTTTATGATGGAGCTTTTTTATAAATTACTAAAACAACCCGAGCAAAACAGCGACTTATTTTATTTTTGTGAAGATGTATTGCTGCAGTTAGATGAAGCGCCAGCAAAAGTTGCAGCTAATTTTCCTTTGTATTTTTCATTACAACTAAGCCATTTT
>JAYTGY010000218.1:0-4002 GCA_043733065.1 Ferruginibacter sp. | reverse complement strand
GTTATCTTTTTATGAATCAGCAAAATCTGAAGCCATCAGACTTTACGGAAAAGACAATTGGAACAAAGTAGTTATTCCGTATATTTTGTTTAATAAAATTGGCGATGATGAATTCGATTTTAGTTTTGATGGAGTGTAAATAAATTTATTATTATTTTCATTTACTGTAAAGTTTTTAAAACTTTGAAGATTTATGCAAAGGTTACACAACCCGTAACTTTTTCAATACTGCACCGTTCTATTTCTCTTACGCAAATAATAATGCCATAATAAAAAAGTAGCCGCAGACCTATGCGGATGCCATTTTTGTGTGTAAGATTCCATGGCTGGTTTTTCATGAATATCTAACAATTCTTTAATGGTATTTAATACAGCAATATCAGCAAGTGGAATTATATCTGGAGCTTGTAAGCAAAACATTAAATACACATCTATAGTCCAATTTCCGATACCTTTTATTTTTATAAGTTCTTCTCTTACTTGTTCGGCTGGTTTTAGTGCCAAGCTTTCTAAGTCTATTTCTTTTTCTAAAATTATTTTAGCCAATCCTTTTATATATCTCGTTTTTTGCCTGCTCACACCTGCTTCTCTATATGCTTCATCAGGTAAAGCAAATAGTTTTTTGGGTACTATTGTTTTTACGTTCTGTTTTAATTTATTGAAAGTTGCTTTGGCACTATCTATAGAAACTTGTTGTTCTAAAATAAGCAACACCAATGTTTCAAAGCCTTGTGGGCGTGAAGGAATTATTGGTAACCCATATTCCTTAATAATCAATTTAAAAATGCTATCTTTTTTAGAGAGATATTTTGCCGCTTCTTCCATGGTGCAATTCTATAAGTAGATTATAAGATGATATTTAATTCCAAGCAAGTTTCATCAATCACTTTATGTTGATAATTTCTCAATTTTATCTCATTGTATGGTTGTATTAGTATAGATTTTTTTAAGCCACGCAAAATAAACTCAGCGGCAATATTGCCATATCTTTCCGCTACGGTTTCGTTAATTTTTTTGCAATTTATGTCAACATTTTCTTTGGCATCTTCTCTAAATTGTCTTCTATTAATGGTTGTCCGTTCTTTTTTTTCTGAGTAGATGTGTATTGTTTCATCAATAATTTCAATACCACTAATAAATTTTTCTTTATTGGTTGGGTCGTCCAACAATCTGCTGCAAAAACCATTTTTAAAGGGATGCGCCAAAAATATTTTATTATTTTCTACAATATTCTCAAGCGTGCTATCTGTTACAATATTTGCTGGAGGCATATTATAGGCTGCGGCTATTTCATTTCTAATATGAAAAAGATTTAATAAAACTTGTTGTTTGTAATTACTAAATGTAGCTTTTTGTTTGGAGGTTAGTTTTACAACATATTCTGTTACGGGCACTTCTTCGCAGCATTTATTTTCTTCTTGTAACATATCTAGCACATTGTTTTCTATAGCTTGGGCTAGAAAATTATTTTTTAATTTTAGCAAAAAAATCACATCATTGCTTGCATATATTTGTTGGGCATTATTAAGCGGCCGAGTACGCCAGTTAGACCTTTGAAGAGATTTATCTACGGTAATATTAAAAGAAGCAGCTACTAAATCTCCAAATGAATTTGCAGGGTGGTTACAAAGCTTTGCTGCCACTTGTAGGTCAAAAATATTTACTGGATTGCAATTGTTTATTTTTAAAATTTGAACATCTTCCGTGCATGAGTAAGCTACTTTGCAAATGTTGGCGTCTTCAAAAATTGTCCAAAGCATTTGCAAATTTTTGAAAGCTAAAGGGTCTATTAGATAGCATTTTTCGCCATCAAATATTTGAAGCAAAAAAAGTTTGAAACCATATTCTCTCCAAAAACGGTCAAACTCTGTATCAAATGCAAATTCAGATTTTTGTAAAAGAGTTTGACAAAGTAGTAAAAGTTTTTCGTCATTATTTACAAATACGATTTCTATATCGCCATTTTTTATATTAGTCAAATCCATGTACATTGTTTATTTACTGCAATGTAAAATCAATAAACAACTATTCCATAAATGTTTTCAAAAATTTGTTAATACACTTTAGTTGGGCAACCCAGTATATTTCTTCCATTTGCCGAGCGGCCAGCTTTATTATTTAAACGAGCACTTAATCTTAAGCCCGAAAAATAATACCAATCTTTTGTTTTTGAGCTTCCCCTTTGTGTACCATCTGCTGGGTATCCTGGAGCACCGGCTAGTTCATCTCCTCTATATGCAAGCTCTACTGCTTGCGGCCCTTTTGCCGCCAACAAGGTTGCAAAGTCAACATAATTTTTACTCACGTCATCTAAATAATCGGTAAATAATTTCCGTATGCCTACTTCTGCCGCAAGTTGTAAATTATCTGAAATTTGTAATTTTATACCTCCACCAAATGGTACAGCAAATTGTGTAAGACTATAATTTTTGCGATCTGGATACGCAGCTAAGCCTTGTCCTTCGGTACTTAGTGGTTTTAAAAATACTTTGTTGCCAGCACTATCATTTGTGTATGGATTAAAATGATACCCAGCAATGCCAGCAAAGAAATAAGGCGTAATGCTTTTTCCTTCTAATTTAAATAAATTATATTCTAAACCAAGTTGTAATTCGCTCACAGCAGATTTAAAACTAAGGTTACGAAATTCAATTCCTTTTGCTGTAGTATTTTTTGTGTCGTTTCCCTCTAACGTGCCATACGTAAAGCCTGTACGAGCTATTAATTTATCTGTAATATCGTAGGAAACACCAATACCAACGGCAGGATGCGATTGATTAAAATTTAACCGCTTTCCTTGCAAGTCACCTTGATAAGTGGCCACTCCAGCAAATACATCAGCGTGAAAATTTTGAGAAAAAACGGCAAGCGGCAACACCGCCATAAATAGGAGGATAGAATGTTTCATGCAATAAATGGTTTATAGTAGAAGTTGCCTATTATAGCATTTCAAAAACCATTCCATTTACATTTTGCAATATGTTAAAGTGTAAAATAATGAATTATATATTTCATTATGCTTGTAATCGTTTCAATTCTTCTTCCACAATCGGAATCAATTCTGCAAGACTATTTTTAAAATCATTATGTAGAGAAGTTAGAGAGTTCAAATCATAATTTTCACCACTATTTTTTTCTACTATCTCAGCTTTACTTGTAAGTGTAGTTAAACCAACAAAACTAAATGTGGCTTTTATTTTATGAATATGACTTTTGTAAGTTTTTATATCTTCTTTGGCAAAACTTTCCTCTATAGCAGCCCATTGTTCAGGATAACTCAACACAAATTGTTCAAATACAATACCTGCATAATCTTTATCGCCTTCATAAATACTTTGTAAGTATTCTGTATCCAACCTATTATCAAAAACAAAAATATTATCTTCCATATTGTTTAGTTATTATATCCACAAACGTAATTTTGGTAAAAATAATATAACAAACGCAAAAAATAATCGTTATTTGTGTATAATTACACAAAATGCAGTATTAATGGAAGTTTTTAACCCCCAAAACAACTCAAATTTTTTCAAAAAATTAACTAATCAGTATAAAAGCGAAACAAAATCTGAAGTGTTTCCTGTACTAATCATAAGTTTATTTATATTAATTCTTTTTGGTGTGGATGTTTTTTTTGCATTAAGAAACAACATTGCCATTGAACCATATGTAATTCCTATTACCATTATTGTAAATATTTTATTGCTGTTTGGTATTTTTAAAAGTAAAACAAGTAACAAATTTGTACCAATTGTTTGTTTTCTTTTTTTAGGAGTAATTAGCGGTTTGATTTTAATGAATGGATTGAGTACAGGCATTTGTTTTTATTATATACCTGTGCTTATTGTATATATTATTTTTGGAAGTGATTTAAGACATAAAATAAAATTTCGTTTATTTTTTCTAAATGTATTCATATTTTTAGGAGTGCTTGTTTTTAGTTTTTTGCACAATACAAATGATTCAAAAACTTTTGTATTAAACTCCCTTTTTATTTATAGG
>JAYTGY010000217.1:0-1587 GCA_043733065.1 Ferruginibacter sp. | reverse complement strand
ACTTCGGTATTTATTGTAGCTCCTCCATCGTCTGTTAATTCTACTTCTATTTCTTTTACATTACTAAGTGGGTATTGATCTTTTAATATCACATTTATTTCTTTAGTTTTATTATTTTTTACCACCAATTCGTATGTAAAAGTTTGTTTTATGTTCGCATCTTTTGTTTTGCTTAGCGATGCATCTTTTACCAAAGTTCTTTTTTCTCCTACCCTTTTATCTTTACCCAACGAAAGATTTAAAGTATCGGCAGTGCTATTGGGATCAATAAATGATTTACCAATATAGGTATCATCCATAATAATATTTGCATTGCCAGGTATCAAATCTAAATTTTGCCAGTTGGTAATTTCTGCAACCAAATATGCATCTGCATCTAGCTTAGGCACGGCATAGTTTTTAAGATTGCTTTGTATTTCTGCTTCTTTAATATTTATGCTATGTGCTTGGCCATTGCTTTCTATATCGTAAGGTAAATCTATTTCAAAACTTGTATTTAGTAAGCCCTGTTTTAATGTTGTATATTGATCTAAGGTGCTTGGGTTAATTTGTTGTGCATTAACATTAGAAACACTACCCGCTACTTCTTTTTTGAAATCTTTATCACTAAAACTTTGCATTCTATTTTGCCCATAGCCCGTAACTACCACTTCATTTAAACTACCATACAACTGCGGTACATAATATTGTAAATACCAAGAGTTAAATATGGGCGCTGTTGTAGTAAAATTTGGTGTACCAGTACTTAATGTCAATTTTGTTTTTGTCCAATCTATACCTGTGTTTTGTATTACACTTGCTTTGTAAACTAATTTTATTGCATTGGTTTTTGAGTTTACTCTTATATCATAAATGGGCTGCCAGCCTGCATTGTTGGTATAGTAAGACATCGATAAATCTGCTTGTTGTTCGTTTCTACAAACCACTTGCATTATAATTCTACCAAAAGGTTTTTCTACAACATCTGGCTTTTCAATATTTTTATTATTCGCCAATGATATTCTTATATTCAATCCTTCCAATTTTTCTTGTATCAAATCTATTTCTTGCTGAAAATTAAAGATTGCATTTTTATTTTTTTCAATTTTAGCATTATTAAATTCTATTAGTTTTAAAACTTCAGTAGTAAGATTTGTTTTATTGGCACTTGTTGCAATGGTAGATTCTATAAGTTTATCTGTTTTAGCAAGTGTACTTTGTTCAATATCTATTTTATTTTGAAGAATGGTTATTTCTTTATTGGCTTTTTTAATACTGTCTTGAATTTTAATACTCAAAGGATTTACAGCAACTGGTTTTACAACAGCTACTGGATAATACACACTAAATTGCTGCGAAAGCAGTGATACATTTTCTGGGCAACTGATTTGTAAACTGTTTAAATCTATCTGTGTACTCAATTTATCTATCACAATATATTTTGTATTTTTTGTAATATTTACTTTTGCCTTATGCGTAAGTTCGGCTCCGTAACCAAAGTAAACCGTGGCTTCGTTCATACTAGCATTGGCTTTAGCAGTGTCTTGTTGTGCATGTGCAATAAAGCTACTCAGTGTTATTGCCATCATTAATACATATTTCATCATA